>CAITNA010000174.1 GCA_903893675.1 uncultured Micrococcales bacterium | reverse complement strand
GATGCGCGCGGCGATGGTCGACTCGATGAAGTACTGGGTCAACACCTATGACATCGACGGCTTCCGTTGTGATGCTGCCGGCATGGTTCCAAATGACTTCTGGCACCAGGCATCCGTGGCGCTTGAATCAATCAAACCTCTATGGATGCTCGCAGAAGCAGCTCCTGGTGACGTGAGCATGGGCACCGACTTCTCGAGTGCATACAACTGGTCGTTGCTGGGCACCGAGAACACCCTCAGCTCGAACAACGGCAACAAGTATGACTTCAACGGACAGATCTCGAACATCCAGTCCAGCTACCCGGCCGGCACTTTCCCGATGAACTTCATCACCAACCACGACGAGAACTCGTGGAACGGCACCGAGTATGCCCGCCTTGGTTCGGTCGGCGCAGTGAAGGCCGCCAGCGTGCTCTACTTCACGCTGCCAGGCGCACCGCTGATCTATAACGGGCAAGAGGTCGGCATGAACAAGCAGCTTGCGTTCTTCGAGAAAGACCAGATTCCTTGGGTGGCTAGCCCAATGACCGCTTTTTACACCAAGCTCGTCTCGCTCAAGTCGACCAATGCCGCGCTCGCGGTGGGTTCGGCGGCAGGCGCCATCCGTGTGGTCACCACCAACAAGGATGGTGTGATGGCCTACGTTCGTTCGTCTGGCAAGTCGAAGGTGCTGGTCGCCATCAACCTCACCAACAAGTCGCAGAAGGTGACCCTGTCGTGGGGAGCCTCGGCCGGCAAGCTCTATGACTATGCGAGCAACAAGCTGGTGAGCATCCCGGCAAGCCAGACCGTGACCCTGCCAGCCTGGGGTTATCAGGTCGACACCACGAACCAACTGAAGAAATAGCGATCGGGTGGTTCGCGTGGGCTTGGGGCTTGCGCGAACCGCTCGGCCTCGCCTAGACTGACTTTTAGCCAAAGACCGCCGGTTTCGGGGCAGGCAAATCAAAGAGAAATCTCTGATTCGCACGCGCCGACGAAGATTGCAGAAATGCTGGCCCGCGCAGGTGTATGAAGTAACTGCCCTTCTGGGCCGCCGCTCCGTGCCTCTGCGCTCGGAGCTTTTTTGTTTTTGGGGCTGACCGGCACAAACAATCAAGGAGTGCCATGGCGAACAAGGTACAGAACGTCGCCGAGCTTACTGACTCGTTCAAGAGCTCGAACGCTGTTCTCCTAACCGAGTACCGCGGCCTTACTGTTGCCCAGCTCAAGGAGCTGCGCAAGTCAATCAGCAAGGACGCAACCTACGCCGTAGCAAAGAACACTCTGCTTGAGATCGCTGCCAAGAACGCAGGAGTTAGTGCCTTTGATGGCCAGCTCTTCGGTCCTAGCGCGATGGCATTCGTACACGGCGACGCCGTGTCGGTTGCTAAGGCATTGCGTGACTTTGCGAAGGCAAACCCTCTGTTCGTTCTAAAGAGCGGTGTCCTTGACGGCGCCGCCCTGACCGCCGACGAGGTTAAGAAGCTTGCCGACCTCGAAAGCCGCGAGGTGCTGTTGGCCAAGGCCGCCAGCGCATTCAAGGCCAAGATGTTCCAGGCTGCTTACATGTTCCAGGCTCCGCTTGCCCAGGCCGCTCGCACCGTCGACGCCCTGCGCATCAAGCAGGCCTAAGAACTCGGATTTACCCCAAAAACTGCTTCAAACCAATAGGAGATAAAAATGGCAAAGCTTTCAACCGACCAGTTGATCGACGCTTTCAAGGAGCTTTCGCTCATCGAGCTCAGCGAGTTCGTTAAGAAGTTCGAAGAGGTCTTCGAAGTAACCGCTGCTGCACCAGTTGCAGTCGCTGCTGCACCTGCAGCTGGCGGCGCTGCTGAGGCTGCTGAGGAGAAGGACTCGTTCGACGTAGTTCTCGAGTCAGCTGGCGACCAGAAGATCGCTGTAATTAAGGAAGTTCGCGCCCTGACCAACCTCGGTCTTGGCGAGGCAAAGGCTCTCGTTGACGGTGCACCTGCAACCGTTCTCGAGGGTGCAAACAAGGACACTGCCGAGAAGGCAAAGGCTGCTCTTGAGGGCGCCGGCGCAAAGGTAGTTCTGAAGTAATTCAGCTCCAAAACTCTCAGGAAACCCGCCCTTTTAGGGCGGGTTTTTTGTTCGGTATACCCGAATAACTACATTGATGTAATTCGCGCGCGTTGCGACACTTAAAGGGCCTGGTGGGGCTTGCTTTGCCCTGCTTTGGCCTACCGTTTAGCGCATTTTGGCCTCGGTAGCTGAGTAGAGCAAGGAGGTGTGATCGTGAAATTTTTCACGTCACTAATTCGCTCTATTCGCACATCATCGCGCCTTCGTTTTGGGATCATCGGCGCAATCGCAATCGCCGCAGTTGTTGCTCTCGTTCAGCCCGCCCCACCGGCATCTGCTGTTCCGAGCGCACCTGTCAGCGGTTTGAGTTGCAAGTTCTATCACAACGCGAGCACCAACCTCGATCTGAATTACTACTTCGGTGATCCAACGAACTCGGATGGTCGCAACGACAACATCGGTTGGTTCGACAGCCACACGCCATCGGGCGACTGCTCGGCATATGCAAACGACATTGGAAACGTTTGGTCGCTGTCGCAGTACTACAACACCAACAACACCACTAAGACCTACAACTCGGGCGACACCACTAGCATCGACGGTTACTCGATTTTGATGCAGGGCTACCTAAAGCCGAACATCACAACTTCGAGTTTGTATTTGCGTATTGAAACTGACGATGCGGGTTATGCATGGGCAGGTTCAAACGCAATCAGTGGTTACACCGCTGCGAATGCAACAACAAAAGAACCTGGTCTTCATGGTGCAACTAGCGGAACGATCACCAGCACTTCGATGGGTGCGGTTACTTCCGGCTTGTACTACCCACTTCGTGTTACCTGGGGTGAAGACGGCGGAGGCGACCAGCTTCAGCTGAAGTACTCAACAGACAACTCGAACTGGAACCTCATCCCGGCATCTTGGTTGTATAACCAGGGTCAGACGATGTACAACGACCAGAATGCACCGAGCATCTCTGGCGCACCGACTCTGACCGCGGCAACTGACACCGGCGTCTCGAGCACCGACGGCATCACCGGTGTGGCCAACCCTGTGCTGCAGGGCACTAGCGGCGCGGGTGCTGTTTCAGAGGGCAACGGCTACGTCAACGTTTACTCAAACACCACGAACAGCAACAGCGGCGGCACCAAGGTGGCCTGTACTAATGGGTCGACCATCAACGGTGCCACCAACTCTGTGGCCACCGATGGCTCTGGCAACTGGACTTGTGCGCTGCCGAGCGCGGCTGGCAATTCATACGTTTACTACTACGCAATTGCTACCGATCAAATGGGTTACACCAGCTCTGCTTCGAGCACGAAGGCCGTGAAGGGTAATTTCGTAACCATTTCAACAAACGCGGCCGGTGCACAAAGCGGTGTTGCACTTGCAACTCAGCCGGTTGTCACACTCACCGATGGCGGAACCGCAACCGTTACGCTCGCGAGCTCGATCGGAACCGTCACCAATAACACCGCTGCAGCTTCTGCAGGAACCGCAACCTTCTCTGGCGCCACGATCACACAGTCGAGTGGTTCGATTGCTGGCGCAACGCTGACGTACTCGGCAACTGGTTACATCAGTGCCACGCAAACCGTTTCGGGTATCCCTGCGTACCTAAATGTTGTGAGTTCGGGTAGCACCGACGCCGGCGGTTTGTTTGTCAACGGAACTTGGTACACAACCAACACTGGTGTTGCAACACTTACCACTGCTGACCTGACTACGCAGTTGAACTTGAGTTCGGTCAACCTGCTGACCACCGGAAACTTCTATCTCGGAGCCAGCGCGACTGCGACCACTTCTGGTAGCTCAGTGAAGATTGCCGCGGGTGGTTATGTCGCAGTCGACGGCAAGCTGACCTTGAACAACGGCAACATCACTGTGCTTTCAAACACGGATGGTCTCACTGGAGCAAACGGCGGACCGATTGCTATCACCTCTTCAACCGGTGGATTCGTTTCGGGTGGTGGAAACATCATCCTGGCTGGTGGTGACTGGAACCTCACCACCGGTTATGCCGTTGGTTACAACACTGCTTACAACGGAACTGGCGCCATTGGCGGTTTGAAGGAAGCCGATGACTCGGGTGTCTACATCGCCGGTGTCGTGAACTCGGGTGGCGGTGCCATCACCATTAACGGCCAAGAGGGCACCGGAACTGCCGATGCCGCCGGCGTTTACATCGCATCGAACGGATACGTGCAAGGTGTTGGCGGAAACGTCACCATCAAGGGTTTGATCGCCAGTGATTTGACTGACCTAAATGCTTCGCACCGAGCTTTCCGAATGGGCTCGAACACCACCAACCCAAGCCCGACTCTGACCACCACGGGGAATGGAAACATCACTGTCACCGCTGTTACTACCGCGGCCAGCAACGCCAATCAGCAGGCAATCCTGTTTGAGAATTCGACCGTTAGCGCGGTAAACGGCAATATCTCGATCTCGGCACAGCCGGCCTCGAATGTTGCGGGCTTCCTGTTTGCCACCGCAAACACCAGCATCTCGACCTCGGGCACCGGTTCGGTCTCGCTCACCAGCTCGAGCATCGCCAGCGCCGATGACTTCACGAAGCTGGGCACCTTCTCGGCCGGAGGATCGGCCTCGATCTCGGTTTCTAAGGCACTCACCCTGCCAAACGCCTGGAGCACCGCCGGCGCGCTAAACCTTACTTCGACCGGTAGCTCTGTCACTATCAGCGCCAACCAGGCAGTGACCGGGTCGGGCAACGCGATCACAGTCAAGGCTGCCACCGACATCATCGACAGCAACAACCTGACCACCAATGGTGGTGCAGTAACCCTTTGGTCTGACACCGACGCGGCAACCAGTCGTGGTGGAGGCATCAAAGTTGCGGCAGCTGCTGCCATATCGACCAGCGGTGGCGATGTCTCGCTTTCGGGTGGAACCGACAACACCACATCTTGGGCAAAGGGAACCTCGGCCACCACCGAGACCGGCGTCTTGTTCCAAGGCTCAATCTCGACTGGTGCGGGTGCAGTGACCAT
Organism: uncultured Micrococcales bacterium; assembly: GCA_903893675.1. GTDB lineage: Bacteria > Actinomycetota > Actinomycetes > Actinomycetales > Microbacteriaceae > Rhodoluna. Next base: position 50,906 of record CAITNA010000174.1, on the reverse strand, counting down.
CCGTGGTGAAGAGGCTGCGACCACAACCTCAACTCGCCAGGGTGTGCAGATGGACTACACATCGAGCATTACAACCGCCTCTGGTGTTGTGACCATCAATGGAAAGGTCGATGCAACTAACAGTGACGCCGCCAACAACCACTACGGGGTCTTCATTGGAACCAACAACGCGACTTTGGCGACAATCACCACTGGCTCTGGAAACATCAACATCCTGGGCGACGCTTCGGGCAACTCACTCGGCAGTCGCCGCGGTGTGCTGTTCTACACATCGAACGTAACTTCTTCTAGCGGTGCTATCACGATTGAAGGCCGTGCGACTACGGCATCCAACTGCTATGACGTGCTGTTCCTGCGAGAGACCTTAGGTTCAAACACCGTCTCGAGCGCGACCGGTGCGGTTGTGATCAAGGGGTCTGCTTCTTCGAGCAGTTACTTCAGCGGAACTAACAACACCATCAGCTCTGGCACGAGTGTGAACTTGCAGCTCAACAATCCTCAGTTCAATAACTTGACCAGCACAACGACTCTTGGTGGCGCGGGCACTAAGACCATCGAACCACCGGTTGGCAACAACTATTTCGGTTCTGCGCAGACAATCACGAACCTTTCGGTCGACACCACCTCGACAGGGCTGACAATAGGTCGAAGCACTAACACCGCGAACATTACGATTTCTGGCTCGCAATCGGTTGCCGGCCCCATCCAGGTTTATGGCGGTTTGATCACTCAATCGTCTGGCATGACCGCGACTGGCAGCAACGGTTTGTTGAATTACCAAGCATCTTCGGGAATTAGCATCTCAGGTGGAATAACCACCGTCGCGGGAATTTCACTCGTGAACACCGGAGCGACTACTGACGTCGTGAATAACGCAAGCTCAAACATGACGGTTACGGGCGCGGGTTCTACGATTTTCATGAAGTCTGCTCGAAATGTTGACCTTGGCGCCAAAGGCATGAGTTACAGAACCAACAAGGGTGACATCGTGCTGTGGGGTGACAGCGATGCCGATGCAACAAATGGAGGCAGCGTTTGGATTGGCGCAACTAGCACTCTTAACACAATTAACGGCGATGTCACTAGAACGTCGACCGGTGGCGGAAACATCATCATTGGTGGTGGCAGCGCCGGCACCACAAGCCCGACTGGATATCTCGCAATGAGGGCGACGGGAACGGGTCTCTGTGGTTTCGAAAGTGGCAGCTCAAGCACCGCGACCGAAACGACAAAGTACTACACCGGTGGCGGCGACTTCCGAGTCAAGGCCAAGGGCTACGCGGTCGGGATAGACACAACTTGCTTCACTGGCGCGACTACGCTCTGGGCCAATGGCGGGCAAATCGACATTGATTCACAGAACTCGATAAATGCCGGAGCGCTCCAGATTTCACGACTAACTCCGACTGCAGTAACCGAGTTCTTCTCAAGCAGCAACACGGCGCCTGCAATCAAGTTCAACGCAGTGAGCGGTTCATCATTTGGCTTCTTGTCTGGATTTAACAGTGCTGGGCCGAACCAGACTTACTATCAGGCGACTGGCACCGGAGGAATCTCAGTCACAGGCACTCAAGCCACTCCAAGCTCCACCTGGGCAGAGGTCGGGTTCGGTGCAAGCAACGTGCTGTCAGCTGGCCCGATCACGATTAACACCTCGAGCAACACCTCGGGTTCTGGAGGGTTGCAGATCGCGTTGGTTGGTAGTGCGACAACCGGAGCGACACAGAATATTTTTGGCTACTGCTCAACGGCAACCTGTGGCGCCCTGAGCCAAGTTACCTCGGGAAGCCCAAACATCACCATTAACGCAAATGTTGTAGAGCGAACAGCTGCAAGATTGTATGCAACTTTCAACACGGCAGGAACCGTAAAAATCCAGCCGACGGCAACTACAGGATTTGCGCAATTTTCTACCGTCGGAAGCGGCGACATCAATATTTCGAGTGACTGCACGGGATTCACACTGGGAAAGGATCAAACGACAGATACGTTTGGGCCTTTGAACCTCTATGACACCTGGAGCATTAGCGGGCCAATCGCTATTTATGCAGCAAGCGTCAACTTGACTGCCAACCTGACTGTGACTGGCAGTGGCAACAAAATGCTTGTCAAGGCGACGGGTGACGTCTACAACGCTGCAAGCACGACCTTCCAAACAAACGGCGGCAACATAGTTTTCTGGGCCGATAGCGACAAGGTTGCCGGCGTGGCATCGAACGGTGGCCGAATTTCTCTTGCAGCCACTACGACTTTGAAGAGTCAGGGCGGCGGCATATACCTCGGCGGCGGCTTGGATGATGGCGGCACCGACTCTGGTATTCCATCAATGAATGGATGGTCATCCATGGCGGCGGGCGATGGCCTGCCAGATGGCTATGCAGTGGGTCAGAACGTGGCCAACCAAGACCCGGGCCTTTATCTAAACAGCGGCTACTCGATCCTCTCTGCTGGTGGCGATGTCTACATGGCGGCCCAGGATGCCACTACCAACCCAAACAGCGGAACCAGCGCTGAGCTTCTCGCCGTTGCTGGGACCATTGATTCCGGCACTGGTCGCATCGGCGCCTGGGGCAAGGCATCGGCCATGTCTTCGGCTATCACCAACTACGGCGTCTACCTTCACGGTGAAGGTGGAGACAACGTCAATACTGGTTCGGTCTGGCACTCGGCTAACCGCACATCCGAGGCGATCACCATCTATGGTGACTCGAGTGCGAACACCAGCGCCAATGCATATGGCGTCTCGGCAATGAGATATTCGACGCTTTCTTCGCAATGGGGTTACAACTCATTCCACCTGCTTGCCTCTGGCTTGAAAGACTCAGCTAACTTGGCGACGACGCCAGGCGGTGGAATTCGAGTGACCGGAATCGGTTCCAATGGTGCTACCTATGGAATGAATGGAATCTGGTGGGCTTGGGCTGATGCGCTTGCCAAGGATGGCGCCATTACGTTCTCTGGTTATTCAAAGGACGCTGCTGGTTCTCGATCGTCGGCGGGTATCTACCTCGGTGATGAAAACGCTTCGATGAACGATCGTTTTGGTGCCATGTCGACTATCGGTAGCTCGAGTGCCAAGACCTACTTAACCGCTAGCGGCTCGACCGTTGACTTCACCACAAGCAGCGCGAACATCACGCTCTCCTCGCCAAAATTTGTGTTCTTTGAATTTGCAAATGCGGTTTCAGCCTCTGGTTACTATTTCGACACCACTGGCGATGTGACACTTCAACCATGGGGCAGCACCTTCACGGCGTCTCAGAACGTGGGCCACTGGCAATTTGGCCGCATTCAGATGCCGTCTCGAGTAAGAAACTTCACCCTTGGCAAACCAACCGATGCCACATCAGCAACCCCTTACAGCACAATTTGGTATTACAACATCAATGCTTCTGGTTCGATCAAGTTCTATTGCAGCGGCCAGTTCAATTTGAACGGAACCCCGCAGCTAAACACCACTCTCGCAGCCTCGGGCAACAGCACGCCAAACGTGGGAATCCTGGTCAAATCTGCCGACCGCCTCCAGTTGAGCAACGGCGTAAACATGACCGCGGGTGGCTCCGACATCACCCTTTGGGCTGATGCCGATGCCAATGGTCTTGGAGGTATTTACCTAGACAACAACAACGTGCTGACTTCTAATGGCGGCGCAATCACAATTGGTGGTGGCCTCGATGACGGTGGCAGCGGCGACATGGCCGGCCGAGTCGCGGGAGACGGGCGCCCTGATGGTTATGCGGCATCAAACCAGGGTTGGTGGTACTCAACAAACGGCCAGGTGATGGGTGTCTGGCTGCACGCCGGATACCAGCTGCTATCAGGCGGCGGGCCAATCACCATCGCCGGCCAAGACAACCCGGTTTATGGCTACGACTCCACCGGCGTTGGCATGGAAACTGGCATGGTCTACGCGGGCACCGGAAAGATCGCGATTTACGGAAAGACCGCTTCTGGCTGCACGAACAACTGGCACCGCTCGGTCATGACCGGATGGGGTGGCAGCACCTTCATAATTTCTGATTCATCGGCAACGGATGCGATCTACATGCGCGGAAATTCTGCGACATGTGACAACGGTGTTGCAGTGCATTCAAACGCCGTTGAGGGACTCGACGGTTACACTTACGTTGCTACCCCGAGTGGAGGCGGCATTTCGATGTCGGGAACTCAGGGAAGCGCGAACCACACTGCAGGCACCTTCGGAACGAACGCCGAGGAAAGCAACATCCTCGAGCTCAACTACTACCACTTGATTTCAAATTCCGGACCAATCACATTGAACGCCATCAAGGCGACGACAAGCACCCGATGGGGGGTGCGATTCGCCACCCGAGCTGGTTTGACATCAAACATCGGCGCTTTGCCTTCCGCCGTATCAACTGGTTACACGGCATATGCAACTCTCGCAGCCGTTGCTTCGACTTCTGATTTCACAATCAACGCAGATTCGATTTGCACTTATTACACAAACATAAGAACCACCGGAAACATAAAATTTGCGCCAAACGCTGGCACTTTTGACTACGCAGTATTGGCAAATGCGGCAGACTGGGCAACGACCTGGAATGGCCCATACAAGAGCATTCAGATTGGAAAGCCTGGCACTAACGGTGGAAACCAAAGCTCGCAGGACATCACGGTCGACAAGCTTTCATCGACCGGTGACATTGCCCTGTATGGCGGAACCATCACGCTCAAGGGTGGCGCGACCACATCCGAGACCAGCGGCAACGGTGTTCTCGTGAAAGCTACCGCGGACATCATTGTGAACTCGGGCACCTCAGCTGCTCGAAACCCGATGTCCGTGACTGGCACGAGCAGCACGGCCCCTGTAACTCTGTGGTCAAACGCCGATGCCAGCGGTAGCGGCTCGATCAACATCGGCGACTATGTTGACATCGCCACTCAAGGAGCGGCAATCACGCTTGCAGGGTCAGCCGCAGCAACTGATACGACTCCTACCGGCAGTGCCGTGGGTGGCACCTCTACCTACTGCACCGGAATTTACTTAGGTGCAAATGCCGTTGCTGTCGACGACGTGAAGGTGACTTCGGTCGGTGGAAATATCTTGCTTAAGGGCAAGTCAACCTATGACGGCGGTGGCTGCATGGGCATGAAGATTTTCTCTGGCGACACCATCAACTCAGGCACCGGTTCGGTCACCATCGTTGCCGATGGTGGAACTCCAACTGGTGGCAACAACGGCCACGGCACTGAAATGAACTTGAATGGTGGTTACAAGACCACTATTACTTCTGCCAAGACCAGCGGCACCGCTATCTCGATTACGGGAACCTCAGCTGGAACTTCGACAAACGGCCGAGGCATTGTCGTCTGGAATGGAACTGCTCTGCACCAGATGTCGATCACGGCAACCGGTGGAGGAGACATCTCCCTGGTTGGTGCCGCTAACTCGAACTCGCCAAACTCAATCACCCTGAACTACACCGATGTTTTTGCTACCGGCGGAAAAATCACAATTGACGGCGGAAACCACCAGGTCTACTTGGGCGAACACTCAGGTGGAAACTTCATCGGTGGTTCGGCGTCAAACTCAACTTCGGGTGACATCACAATCAAGGCAACCAACATCCAGGTCGGCACAGTCGCTTCGGCAGCGGCATTCCAGTATGCGTCCAAGCTCTACTTGATCAGCAATTTGGCTTCATTCTCGGGAGCATCAACTATTGACACAGGCATGTCTGTGACTGGCCTGGGCTACATGCAGGTTGGTTCTTCAACTAACACCGCGGCCATCACGCTGAACGGAACCAACTCGGTTGCCGGAAACATCGATGTCTATGGTGGTGCTGTAACCATCGGTGGAAACCAGACCACCACCAACAACGGAAACATCTCCGTCAATGCCACGGGTGCATACTCGGGCACCGGAAACCTGAACGCAGCCGGAAACGTGGTTCTCAACGCGGGCTCGGTCACCGGTTCAGGTGACTTCACCTCGGTAGGCAGCGGAGGAATTGTGGTAACCGCGTCGAGCGGTTCGGCAAGCTTTGGCGGTAATTTCACGGCTAACACCAGCGCTACAGCGCCGATCACCTTGAAGACCACGGGCAGCCTCACGATGACGGCATCGAAGGCAATCAAGACCGCCGGCGGCAACGCGATTCTCTGGAGTCGCTACCTGGCTGCTGCAGGTGACTCCACTGTTGGCAGCATCACCCTCGGCAACACAGACTCAATCACAACAAGCGGCGGCGCAATTGTTCTTGCGGGCACGTCGCAGGTAGACGGAAACGGATTCCCGACCGGCTACGCATATTCAGTATCTGCCTCTGACGGAGGTATTCGCCTCGGCACCAGCGACACCGCGACCGACGGCAACATAATTCTTTCTTCTGGCGGCGGCCAGATCACCATGTATGGCTCACAGAGCACTGGCGCAAACGGCTGGGGAGTCATCATCCGTGGTGGTTCAAAGGTAGACGCCGGCACCGGCACCGTTGTGATCAACGGCAAGACCGACAACGCTTCGGCTAACGGTGTCGACATTGAAAACACCTCATCGAACAACGTGAAGCTTCTGTCGGCTGCAACCTCGGGTACGGCGATTTCGATTACAGGAACTTCATCGAACGCTACTGCCACAAACACCCGCGCGATTTACACCGGTGGAGCCGGATTGACCGTAAACGCATCTGGCGGTGGCGATGTTTCGATTTCTGGAACTGAAACCGGAACCATGGCAACTAACCCTGCTGCGATTTACTTCGGCGGCAGCAGCGACATTTTGGCAAGCGGCGGCAACGTCACCATCAACGGCGGCACTCAGGGTATCTATTGGACCGGAACAATCAACCTGGGAGCCCTGAGCACTGGCACTGCAACTGGAAACGTGACAGTTACCGGTAACAACCTTGGAGGTTCACCTACCCTCACCGTCAAGACGACAGGTGCGGTTGTCTTCGAATCTTCGGGCAATGCTTTCAATTCTGCATTCTCAACCTCGGGGTTCGGCCTGAGCGGCCCACCATCGAGCTTGCGGATCGGAAAGTCGACCAACAACCAAAACGTCACGCTTTCGGCTGGAACCGTTTCGGTAGCCGGACCGATCAACGTTTACGGCCTGGCTATCAGCGATGCTGCAACCATCACGACCACCAACTCGGGTCTTGTGAACCTTGCGGGCACTGGGGCGAGCACTGTCTCAGGCACCGTCACTTCGGCTGGAGCATTCACCGCAACTGGATCTACTGAGTCCGTTTCTGCAGCCGTTTCGGCCACGGGAGACGTGCTGATTGCCGCATCTGCGGGTAGTGCCACAATCACGGCCAACGTAACCACCAGCGAGACTTCGGGCAATGGCCTGCAGATCAAGGCCACCCAGGATGTGCTCATCAGCGGCGGTGCCTCGGGTGCCCGTCGCGCCATCACCATCACCGGTGCCGCAAGCACTGCACCTCTGTATATCTGGGCAAACACCGATGCCTCGGGAAGCGGCGCGATCTCGGTCGCGAACTACACCGACATCACGGGTGTGAATGGTGCGGTCATCCTAGGTGGAAGCGGCGCAAGCTCTGACACCCAGCCGACCAGTTATGCCCAGGGTTACTCGAGCTATGGCTCTGGTGTCGCTCTTGGTTCGGGTGCGACCGTGACCGACGAGGTCAAGATCTCTGCAAGCGCCGGAAACATCTCGATCATGGGTCAGACCAACAACACTGCAACTTCTGCCGGTGTTCTGGTTTATGAAGGTGTCAACATCGCTTCGGCAACTGGAACCGTGAGTGTTCTTGGCTACAGCCAGCAGCCGACCACTAACGCTCACGCGGTTTACCTCGCGTATGCGGGCGGTGCCGGTGTGAACTCGAACATCAGCTCTGGTGCAACCTCGGGTAACGCGATCACGATCACCGGCCTTGTAAACAGCGCTTCATCGAGCCCGTCGAACAACGCGAATGGAATCACAATATGGACAACCGGTGGAGTTCAAACCATAAACGCATCTGGTGGCGGAAACATTGTTATGACCGGCACGGCGAGTTCGGCAACCACTGACTCGATTGAGCTCAACTACACGAACATCTATGCCGCCGGCGGAAACATCACCATCGATGGTGGAACCCAGAACGTAAGTTTCAACTTGCAAACCGGTGTTGCAGCCGTTGCCGTTGGTGGCTCGTCGAGCTCGTCACTGGCCGGCAACATCAAGGTGATCAGCGACGCGGAGAGCTACGTCGCGGGTGGTTCGACGACGTTCCAGAACGCAGCCGGCCTTTACCTTCAGCCGAAGTCCCCGTCGTTCACTTCGGCGACTACGGTTGCATCCACCGTGACCATGACCAACCTCGGTTATCTTGCCGTTGGCAAGTCGGGCAACGGCGTCGGTGTGACCATCGCCGATACCAACTCGATCAAGGGCAACATCGACATCTGGGCCAGTGCCGTCACCATGTCTGCCAACCAGACCACCACCAACTCGGGCAATATCACGATCACGGGTTCGGGCGCATACACAGGCGCTGGAACCTTGAACTCGGCCGGAAACGTGAGCGTAACCAGCACGACTTTTGCTGGCACCGGTGCGATCACGGCTGCAGGCAACATCACCATGACTCAGTCGGGTGCATACACAGGCTCGGCCACCTTGACCGCAACCGGAAACGTAGCCGCGACCGCGCTGAGCTTCTCGGGAGTGGGCGCTGTGCAGGCGTCGGGTAGCGGCGGCGCGGTTCTCACTGCCACCGGCGGCGACATGGCACTTGCTGGAAACGTCAGCGTAACCACTTCGGCCACCGGCCCGATCACTTTGAAGTCGACCGGAAGCATCCAGGTGGCTGCATCCAAGAGCCTGACCACCAACGGTGGAAATGTCGTTATCTGGACCCGAAGCGGCTCGCTCGACTCTTCTTCGACGGTTGGCGCTTTCTCGCTGGACAACGGCGGTTCAATCACCACTAACGGTGGTTCGGTCTACATCGCAGGCTCGAGCTTCACAGACACAAATGGTTTCCCGAATGGTTCGACCTACGCATCAGCCGCATACTCCGCTGGCACATATGTATGGGGTGGCGTGCTGTTTGGATCAAGCCCGACCGGCACCGCGGATTCCATCACTACCAGCGGCGGAAATATTCGCATCTATGGTTCGACCGGTGGCTCGGCGGCCCAGGGTATTGCAATTCAGGGATCGACCGCGATGGTCATCGATTCAGGTTCTGGCCGCATCGACGCTAAGGCGACGACAGCAAGCACGGGCGACAACGCCTTCGAGGCATGGAACGGTGGAGTGACCTGGCAATCGTCTGCTCCGGCCGACGCCGTGAACAACACTCCAGCGATTAGGTTCCAGGCCTTGATTACCAATGCTTCATCGAATATGCAGCCACTCCAGGTCAGTGGAACCCTATACGCCTGGAAGGCAACCGGTGGTGGCGACATCGACTTCACCGCCACTTCGGCAAACAGTTCGGCATATGCATTCGACAGCACTAAGGCCCTGCAGTTCTTGGCAAGCTCAGGCCAGATTCGCATCAACCTTGGTGCGAACGGTGCCGACCTGACCGGCACTACAGCAGCAGGCTTTGTCGTCGGTGCGATCTCGGGCGGATCGTCGAGCTCAAACGTTGTCATTACCGGAGACCGTTTCAATGAGGTCACTGCAAACGCCACTGCAGCCGGTGCAGTTATTCGCACCTCGGGCAACGTCACCATTCAGCCGAACTCGCAGTTGTTCAGCTCGGCTCAGACGTTCGACTCAACTTGGTCGTTCACTGGAGTAACCGGCACCAACAGCGGAGCCATCGGCAACGTTGTAATTGGACAGTCGGGCACTAGCGGTACCGTTTCAGGCGCGACGCAGAACAACTCCGATGTGACCGTAAGCACGGCAATTACCTCGTCGGGCACAATCTCGATTTATGGCAAGACCGTTACGGTCGGTGCCAGCATGACCACCAACACGGCAAGCGCCATCCTATTGAAGGCAACCCAGGATGTAGTGACCAGCAACGGTGCCAGCACCTCATCGCGCATCACCTTCACCACCAGCGGTGGCCCGGTGACCTTCTGGTCAAATGCTGACGCCTCGGGCAGCGGCGCTATCTTCGTGGGTCAGTTCAACAAGATCACCACCAGCGGCGGTAACATCACCCTTGCCGGTGGTGCCACCGCCACCGAGTCCAGCCCTTCAGGTGCAGCAAAGAACAACGGCACTACCTATGCGGTTGGTGTCATGGTTGGCGGAAACGCTGTCGCAGCTGGAAACGTTGACCTGCTTTCTGGCGGCGGAAACATCGTGGTTAATGGTTACTCGAACGCAACTACGACCCAGTTCGCAAACGGTGTCACAAGCATGCAGGGCAACACCTACAACTCGGGCACAGGAACAATCACCATCACTGGTCAAGCCGATGGCAACACCAACGGCACAGCCTACGGTGTAGAGCTCATGGGTGGTGGAGCAACGGCACCGGTGACTATTACCTCGGCAAACACTTCGACTTCTGCCATCACGATCACTGGCACGAACACGAACGGCACTGGCGCGTCTGAGTGGGGATTGGTTTCGGCAAACGCAAGCGGTGCGACTCAGCTGACTGTCAACGCAACCGGCGCGGGCGGAAGCGTCACGATTACCGGCACAAGCACCGCGACCTCAACCACCGCAGGCATCGTGCTGTCACACGTGAACATTTTGGCTACGAACACCGTCACTCTTGACGGTGGAACCAAGGGTGTCTACATGTCGAGCGGCAGCGCGAGCGACGCCAACGTTATTGGTGGATCGGCATCTGGCAACTGCACCGGTGGCGTGACCATCCGTGGTGATAACAACGTCTTTGCAACGGCTTTGACCACCATTCGATGCACCGCACCTGTTGTTATCGAGTCGAGCACCAACTCGGCATTCTTCTCGGCCGCTCAGACTCTGCCAGCAAGCACGTTTGCGCTAGCCGATGTGACCGACTTCCGCTGGGGCAAGACCACCAACACCACCACGATGACCAACGCGGCTGCCATTGCCGCGGCAGGCAACATCTCGATCTATGGCTCGAGCATCCAGGTGAACGCGGGCGTTTCGACCTCGGGTTCGACCAAGTCGATTCTGTTCAAGTCGACCGGTGACATCACCAACGGCGCGGCCGTAACCATGCAGTCAAACGGCGGCCCAATCATCTTCTGGGCGAACTCGACCGGCGGCAACGGCTGGGTCTCGATCTATGCAGGCTCGACCGTGAACACCGTGGGCGGCATTACGACCCGCACGGCTACTGGTGGTGGCGACATCATCATCGGTGGTGGCACTGGCGCCGGAAGCTACCCAACTGGCCCTGTCGCGGGTAACTCGGCCACCTATTCGGCCTTCGTTTCGGGCACCGGTGGTTCTGCAACTTCGGTCACCACCTATTACTCGGGTGGCGGAAACATCAACATCAACACCACTGAGGCCTCGACTACTCGCGCGATTGCCTTCAACTACGCAACCACCATGTGGGCCAACGGTGGCCAGATCACGCTTGCTGGCTCGAATACCTCGGCAAGCGCAGCCCAGCAATCTGGCATCGAACTTATGGATGCGGCTGAAACCACCGCGAATGCGAGCGACTTCTTCTCGAGCAGCGCGACTGCACCGGCAATCAGCATCACCGCAAGCTCGACTAAGGGCTCGGCATTCGAGTCCGGTTACTATGCGACGGGTGCGAACCGCGTCTACATTCAGGCTTCAGGTTCTGGTGGCATCACCATCAGCGGCACCAACTCGAGCACAACCTTGAATGGCCCAGAAGTCGGTATCAACGGAACCAATCTGCTTTCGGCTGGACCGATCACCATAAACACGGCAACCACAACAGCTGGCGCTGGTGGATTCTTTGATTCGAAGCTGGCCGGTAGCGGAGGCTCAGGCGGCGTTTCCAATATTGGATACTGTTTGGTCGCAACCTGTCCACTTAGCCAGGTCACCACAACCACTGGCAACATCACGTTCAATATCAACCGCCAGGCGAGCTACTTCTCGCCAATGAACAACAACATCAACACCAAGGGCACCGTCACGTTCATGCCGAGCCTTACTACTGGTTTCTTGAGTCAAGTGCCAACAGCGAATGACAAGATTTCGAGCGACTGCACCGGCCTCTTCATTGGCAAGGACCAGAACACCAACACCTGGACTTTCACTGCACCAATCGCATACGCAATTGCCGGCCCGATTCAGGTTTACGCAGGCACGGCAGTGCTTGCTCAAAACCTAACTAGCACCGGCTCTGGCAACGGCATCCTGGTGAAGGCAACCGGCGACATCAGCTCTAGCGGAGGTGCTTCTGGCACGCCGCGAACCATCCAGGCCAACGGCGGGGCTATCACTCTTTGGGCCGACGCCGACAACTCAGGTGCAGGCGCAATCGCCCTAGCCGATTACACCTCGCTCAACTCAGAAGCTGGCGCAACTACGCTCACCACGGCCGGCGGCCAAATCACTCTTGGTGGTGGCGTTGACGCCAACTCGGATGGCCTTCCAGACGGCGCCGCAATCGGAAACTCGTCGGGCAACACCGACGGCGTGTTGCTTGGCAATAAGAGCACCTCAACCGCAAACTCAATCAACATTTACTCGGGCACCGCAGGAATGAGCATCAAGGGTAGTTCTGCCTATGGTCGTGGAGTGTTTGTGACCCCGGGTTCGAACATCTACGCCGGTGACACCATTTTGATTCAGGGTGGCGCCAGTGGATCGACCAATGGCTACTTCCACGCCGTTGCACTAGGAGACTTAAGCACGGTTTCCTCGAGCCTCAACATCGTTTCGGCAAAGGCGACCGGCAACGCAATCCAGATCATCGGTGACACGACCAACAGCGCAACCACGCAGCCGTCGTTTGGTGTCGTCATCACGCCAAACGGTGGCACATTCATCGCATTGCTCAAGGCAACAGGTGGCGGTGCAATCAACATTTCCGGTACTAGCACCGCCGCTGGTACTAACGGCGTCTTCGCTGCCAACGTTGACATTCTCAATGCCAATGGAGCAATCAATATCACAGGCGGAACAACGGGAACCTATATCGGTTCCAGCGTAAACATCGGTTACAAAGCCGGAAGCTCTGTGACCTCAGACTCAGGTGACATTAAGGTCACCGGTGACGCATTCACTATGCTGTCGGGCTCGAACGTGAAGACCTCTGGAGTCGTCACGATTGCCCCAACCACGAGCACCACAGCGATCAACCTGAGCGCCTCGGGCTCTGACTCGGCAGGCACACTCGACCTGAACAACACCGAGCTAACTCAGATCACCGCAGGAACCCTTCGCATCGGAGCCTCGGGTGGCTCTAACTCGGGCAACATCACCATCGCCAACACTCTTGCTCCAAGCAACTACACAACTCTCGCACTGCGCACCAGCGGCGCGGTTACTGAGTCGACTGCGTACAACATCACGATTGCGAACCTCGGTATTTCGGCCGGCGGCAACGTGACCCTAGCTGGTCAGAACAACACCACCAACCTCGCGATTACCTCGAGTGGCACCACACCGACCGTCAGCTACACCGAGGCAACTGGCGGCACATACACGCCGGCAAACGTGGATAGCATCACCGCCAACTTCGGAATCGCTACCTCTTATACGGTCACCAACCCGCCGACTTCGGGCTACCTGAACACCGTCTTCAGCCCTGCACCAGTGGTCACGGTAAAAGACCTCTATAACAACGTCATTTCCGCACAGAACACTGTTAGCAACACCGTGGTTGCGAGCACAGCGACTTCGGGCTTCACTCTTGGCGGAACCACCAGCATCACACAGGTTGGCGGAACCATCACTTTCAACAACCTGAAGGTCACCTCGGGCACCGGAACACTGGTTGTGAACTTCAACAACGCCGCGATCACCCAGCAAGCCTCGGTTAACTCGGGCAATGTGACCATCCAGGTTGGCGACCCTGACCACCTGATCATTACAACCCAGCCTGCCGGTGGCAAGGCCGGCGCCGCGTTCACCACCCAGCCGGTTGTCGAAATTGACTCAGCCGGAAACACCGTGGTTACCGCGAACGGCACCACCCTTGCGGTCACCGCTTCGCTGACCTCGGGCACCGGCACCCTGGTTGGCACCACCACCGTTAACGCGGTTGCCGGTGTCGCGACCTTCACCAACCTCGGCATCGGCGGTGTCACCTCGGGAAGCTATGTGATTACCTTCACCGCGACCTACTCGACCAACCCGGCGATGACCGTTGCCACCAGCGCACTAACCATCACCTATGGTTCGGCTGACCACCTCACACTGACCACCTCGGCCGCCGGCTTCGCGTCGCGCACCAACTTCACAACTCAGCCGGTGGTCACTGTTCAAGACGCATACGGCAACACCGTGACCAACTATTCGACCGCCGTGACAATTGCGATCAACGGTGGCTCGACGCTAACCGGGACCGCGTCGGCAACTCCAAGCTCAGGAGTTGCAACTTTCTCGGGTCTTGGTTCATATGGTTTGGTCTCGAACAGCAACACTTTGACTTATTCGTCTGGCGCGCTCACAACCGCGACTCAGACTTTCTCGAACACTCCGGGTGCTGCATACCAGTTGGCAAAGACCACCGCCGCTGCCGGCGCAACCAACGGTTCGGCATTTACCACTCAGCCGGTCATCACGATTCAAGACCAGGATGGCAACACCGTCACTTCTGGTTCGCAATCAACTCAGAACGTAGTGATCACTGCGAGTGCCGGAACTCTTAGCGGAACCACCACGCTGCCTGCGGTTGGTGGTGTCGCGACCTTCACAAACGTTGCGTTGACCGGAACCGCCGCAAACATCACGTTGACCTACACGATCAGCTCACCATCGAGTATCACCGCGAATCAGACCATCAGCTTGGTCGCAGGTGCGGCTACCCAGCTGGTGCTGACCACTTCGGCAAACTACTGCCAGTCGCGCATCGCCTGCACCTCCCAGCCTGTAGTAAAGATTGCAGACACCTCGGGCAATGCCACGACTTCGACGGCTCTTGTCACGGCATCGATCACTAACGGCACCGGAACAATTGCCGCTGGCGCAACAGCCTCAGCAACCGGTGGAATCGCCACATTCAGCGGCCTGACCATCCAGGGAACTGCCGCAAACAACTTCGCTATTCAGTACTCGATGTCGTCGCCTTCGCTCAACGTTTCGCAGACTTCGCTGCAGCTCCAGCCGGGCACTACCGTCAAGCTCTACCTGAAGACTCCGGCGGCAGGCTTCACTAACGCCGTGGCCTTTAGCACTGCGCCGGTCGTTCAGTTCACGGATGCCGATAACAACGTCACGAACACCACCGGAACCATTCAGGCCAGCGTTTCAGCCGGCAACGGCGGCGGATCGGCTGTGCTTGGCGGAACCACCACCAAGCAGTCGACCCAGGGAACCTCGGACTTCACAGGCAATGGCCTGGTTCTGACAGGAACCGCAGACACTTACACGATTACCTATTCGTGCTACGGCTTCACTAGTGCAACTCAGACAGCAACTCTCGCTGTTGGCGCAGCGGCCAAGGTAGTTGTCACCACAGGTGTTGCAGGTTTCGTGAACCGCGCGGCGTTCACCACTCAACCGATTGCGCAAATCCAGGATGTTTCTGGAAACCTAGTCACCACCTCGACGGCAACTGTTACGGTTTCGATCAGCTCGGGCAACCTAACCGGAACCACCTCGGTAGCAGCCGTTGGCGGTATAGCTGACTGGACCACCGCGAACCCGCCATTGAGCAAAAACGGCACCATCGGATCCAAGACGCTGACCTTTGCATCTTCAGGTTTGACAAGTGACACAACTCAGAACTTCACTCTGACTTATGGCAGTGCAACGCAGTTGCTGATCACCCAGGGCGTTGCTTCGGGCACTGCAGTTAACAACGCAGCATTCAGCTCGCAGCCAAGAATCACCATCGCTGACCAGGATGGCAACACCGTTACCGGCGGAACCGACGCGACACAGAACATCTCAGTTTCGATCGATAGCGGAACGCTTTCGGGTACCACATCTGTTCCTGCGATTTCGGGTGTGGCAACCTTCAGTGGCTTGAAGTATGTAGGACTCGTAGGCTCACGCACTTTGACTTATGCAATCGCATCACCAAGTGCAATCACCAAGACAGAAGTCATCACCACTACCTATGGCGCTGCTGACCACCTCGCCGTGACTCAGCCGGCTGCCGGCGCGGTAAATGGTGTCGCGTTCACGACTCAGCCAAAGGTCACCGTTCAAGACTTATCAAACAACACCGTTGGAAACTCATCCGTGGTTATCACCGCATCATCGAGCGGTGCAACCCCGGGTGGAACCCTGACCGCAACTGCCGCCTCGGGCGTCGCCACCTTCAGCGGTTTGAAGCTGACTGGCACCGTCGGCAGCTACACACTGACCTTCACCGCAACTTCACTAACCCAAGACACCCAGCCGATTAGCCTTGCGGCCGGTGCGGTGACCTCTATCGCGATCTCGGGAAGCACCACCGCTGCCAACGCCCAGGCGCTGTCAGTGCAGCCGGTTGTTACCCTGCTCGACGCAAGCAACAACACTGTTCCTAACGCCGACACCACTGTCACCTTGACCGCCACTGGCGCGACCCTCTCGGGCACCACCTCGATGACCTCGGTCGGTGGTGTGGCGAACTTCACCGGCAAGGGCATCACGCTGACCGGCTCAACGGGTTCGAAGACCATCACCGCGACTATCACCTCGCCTTCGACCATGACGGCGGGTCTCGGCGTGACTTTGACCTATGGAACCGCGACCAAGCTCGCCGTTTCGGCAACAACCGTTTCTGCAACCAACCGTGCTGTTTGGGCAGCGCAGCCGACCATCACGGTTCAAGACGTATCGGGCAACACCGTTGCGAACTCAACCGGAACTATTTCGGCGAGCGTGACTTCGGCAAACGCAGCGAATGTGACTCTAGGTGGAACCCCGAGCGCGAATGCCACTGCAGGTTCGCTGGCCTACAGTGACCTGAAGCTTTCTGGAACCGCTGCGACCTACACCATTACCTACGCGTCATCGGGCTTGGCGTCGGTGACTCAGACGGTTACCACCGTTGCCGGTTCTGCAACCCAGTTGAACCTTTACACCTCGGCGGCCGGTGCGGTTGACGGTGTCGCATTCACCACCCAGCCAGTGGTTAAGTTCTTGGATGCCGATGGCAACCTCACGACTTCAACCGCGACGGTAACCGCGACAGTTTCTGCAGGCGTTGCCTCAGGTGTTTCGACACTTGGTGGCACCACAACTGCAACCGCATCGGCTGGAACTGCGACCTTCTCGGGTCTGAAGCTAACCGGAACTCTCGACACCTACACCCTGACTTATGCATCAACCGGCTTGACTTCGCTGACCCAGTCGATCACGACAACTATTGGTGCAGCATCCAAGTTGGCTCTGACCACTCAGGTGGCAGGCTTCGCAAACCGCTCGGCATTCACCATTCAGCCGGTGGTCACTGTTCAAGACATCGGTAACAACACCGTGACCTCGTCGAACGCGACCATCTTGGCGAGCATCGATACCGGCGCCCTGACTGGCACCCTGTCGCTGGCCGCGGTCAACGGTGTTGCCGACTGGACTACTGCGCCTACCGCGCTTGGCAAGACCGGCACCGTCGGCTCGAAGACTCTGACCTTCAGCTCGGCAGGCCTGGCATCTGCCACTCAGAGTTTCACACTGATCAACGGCGCAGCAACACAACTTGTGGTCAGCCAGAGCGTCAACGTTGCGAAGTCGTTCTACTACCCAAGCGGCCCACAGACCAGCGTGTCTCGCTCGACGGTAACCAACGGTGGTTGGACCCTCTGCTACTCAGATACATTCGCTAACTACAGCGCACCTAGCCTCTCGAGTGTGTTCGCAAACTGCACCGGAACCTACCTGATGTATGCAAGCGGCCCGAGCGCAAATGGCTCATTCGATGTCGTAGGTGCAGGACCGCGTGCATCTGTAACTGCAAACCTCGACGCAGACAGCACCTTCACGAGCAAGACCACTGCTAACGGTATCGACTGGTACTACTACACCAACCGCTCGATTGGTTTTGCAAAGCAAGGTGATCCATTCACTTTGAACTGGCCGGACGTCAATGCAACCGGAGCCGCAACCAAGATCAGTTGGGGCACCATCAGCGGCACGCTCGCAACTGGCTATCGTTCTGGTGCCTACGTCGGTTACGGCGCAAGCTACGGTCGCTACATTTACACCTCGAACGGTGGGGCAGCGGGCAACGCCGACATCGTTAACGGCACAGCATTTGCACAGCAGCCGAAGATCACAATTAAGGATGCCGACGGCAACGTTGTAACTACCGGAGCAGACGCCTCTACGAATGTTGTCGCTTCGATGGCTAATGGTTTGAATGGAACGGCTACTGTTCAGGCAGTAAACGGTGTCGCTACCTTTACAGACTTGGCATACACCGGAGCTGTCGGCGTGCAGACCATCACCTACACACTCGCCTCAACAGCGGTGACCACAAGCGAATCATTCAATGTAGCCGCAGGCGCTGCAACACAGGTGGTCTTGACGACCCAAGCTGCCGGGGCCGCAAATGCCGCAGGATTCACGACCCAACCAGTTGCAACGATCGAAGATGCATCTGGAAACACCGTCACGAGTTCGACTGCGTCGGTGACTATTTCAGTCGCAGGTGCGACGCTGGGTGGAACCACAACCGTAAGCGCGGTCAACGGCGTTGCTAATTTCTCGGGCCTGTCGCTGACCGGAACCGTGGGCAGCTACACGCTCACCTTCGCGTCAAGTGGCCTTACCTCAGCCATTCAGGGCATCAGCCTCACCTTCGGTGCGGCCACCAAGGTTGTTGTCACCACTGGTGTTGCAGGCTTCATCAACCGCACCAACTTCACTACCCAGCCGGTAGCGAAAATCGAAGACTCTTCGGGCAACGTTGTAACTACCTCGACGGCCAGCATCACAGCTTCGATCAGCACTGGAACCCTGACCGGAACCACCTCACTCGTTGCAGTCAATGGTGTTGCCGACTGGACTACCGCGAGCACGCCTTTGGGCAAGTACGGCACCATCGGCTCGAAGACGCTTACCTTCGCATCGACTGGCCTTGCAAGTGATACTTCGCAGGTATTCACACTTACCTATGGTGCGGCCACTCAACTTGTAAACGGCACAAAGGTTTCGTCGGGCACTGCGGTGAACAACGCAAACTTCTCGGTTCAGCCTGTCGTGACGATCAAAGACCAGGATGGCAACACCGTCACCGGTGGTAGCGACTCGACTCAGAACGTGACCATCTCGATTGACTCTGGCAGCATCTCGGGAACCACTTCGGTTGCTGCGGTTGCCGGTGTTGCGACCTTCAGTGGCCTGAAGTATGTCGGCTTGATCGGTTCGAAGACTCTGACTTACTCGATCGCATCGCCTTCGACCATCACGACCACCGATGCAATCACCGCGACCTACGGTGCCGCCGACCACCTTGCCGTGACCCAGCAGGCGAGTGGTGCCGTGAACGGCGTGGCCTTCACCACCCAGCCAAAGGTCACCGTTCAGGACATCTCGAACAACACCGTTGCCAACTCATCGATGGTGATCACGGCATCTGCTTCGGGCGCGATCCTGGCTGGCACCTCGCTGACCGCGACCGCCGCCTCGGGTGTCGCGACCTTCAGCACCTTGAAGCTGACCGGCCAGGTTGGCAGCTACACCCTCACCTTCAGCGGCACGTCGGTGACCGCCGCCACCCAGCCGATCTCGCTGGTTGCCGGTCTTGCCACTCAGATGACCGTGACCGCAAGCACCTCGCAGGTCAACGCGCAGGCCATGGTTGTTCAGCCGGTTGTCACCATCAAGGATGCCTCTGGCAACACCGTGGACACCTCGACCGCGACCGTCACCCTGACTGCAACCGGTGCCGCAATCTCGGGCACCACCTCGATGCCTGCGGTCAGTGGTGTTGCTGACTTTGCCGGCAAGGTTGTAACCCTGACCGGCACCGTCGGCGCGAAGACTTTGACCGCGACCATCACCTCGCCATCGACGATCACCGCGACCACCAGCGTGACCATTACTTATGGAACCGCGACTCAGCTCGCTGTTTCGGCTGCGAACGTTTCTGCAACCAACCGCGTTGTCTTCGGCGCGCAGCCAACCATCACAGTTCAAGACGTATCGGGCAACACCGTTGTGAATGCAACCGACTCGATCTCGGCTTCTGTAACTTCGGCTAACGCTGCAGATGTTGCTCTCGGCGGCACCGCCACCGCTTCGGCAACTGCAGGTTCGCTTGCATACAGCGACCTGAAGCTCACCGGTAAGGCTGCGACCTACACGATTACTTATGAGGCAAACGGCCTGACCTCGATTACGCAGACCGTGACTTTGGTTTCTGGTGCGGTCGACCACGTTGGTCTGGTTGTTCCCGCAACTGCAAACAGCGCAGCAGTTCTCTCGACTCAGCCGGTTGCAACCTTGTATGACGCTGATGGCAACGTCACCTCATCAACCGCGCTGGTCACCATCTCTGTCAGCGGCGCAACCATCACCGGAACCACCACCATGAACGCAGTTGCTGGTGTTGCAAACTTCACCGGCAAGGGAATCACCCTGACCGGCACCGTCGGCGACAAGTCGATGACTGCATCCGTGACTATTTCTGGAAGCACAATCACTTCGCCTGCCGAAACCGTCTCGCTCGGATTCGGTGCCGCCACCAAGGTGGTTATCGTTCGCTCAGCCGCAGGCGCTGCCGCCCGCATCGATTTCGCCACCCAGCCAGCAATTGAGATTCAGGACTCATCCGGCAACATGGTGACCAGCAGCCTTGCCCCTGTCACCGTGAGTGTCAGCGCTGGAGCCATCCTGAGCGGTCTCACCTCAACCAATTCGTACTACGGTTCGAACGACTGGTCAGGCGTTTCGCCTTCTGACCAGTTCAGCCTCAGTGGCCCGGCTGGCACCTACACCTTGACCTTCGCTTCGGCTGGACTGGCCCCAGCAACCCAGTCGATTGAACTGACCTTCGGTGTTGCCAGCCAGCTTGTTCTGCACGCTGCAGCAGATGGCGCCGCGGCAGGCCTGCCATTTACTGGCCAGCCAGTGCTCTACATCGAGGATGCCGACGGCAACCTGATCACTTCGGGAAGCGAATCGACCCTCCATGTTGCGGCATCGCTGACCAGCGGAAACCTGGTTGGCACCACCAACGTGACCGCCACCGGAGGTATCGCCACCTTCACTGACCTGCAAATTTCCGACACTGTCGGCAGCTACACCTTGAACTATGCGGTGACTGACGCTGGCTACTCGGCACTCACCACATCGCAGTCGATCCTGATCTCTGCAGGTGCCCCTGCCAAGCTCGCGATGTACCAGCAGCCTTCAATTGGCGGCGCAACCGGTTCTGCATTCTCGACCCAGCCGAAGATTGTTGTGCTCGATGCTTTCAACAACGTTGTCATCAAGGACAGTGGCCGAATCATCACTGCCTCTTACTCGGGTGCAAACGGTGGAACGTTGAGTGGCTCGCCTAACCTGACCGCAACTACTTCATCGGGTATCGCGACCTTCAGCGGTCTTAAGTTCGTCGGTACTCCTGGAACTAGCTACACGCTGCACTTTGCTGTCGCAGCGAACGCTTTGACCGCAACCGATTCAGATAACTTCACCGTGACTCACGCGGCAGCATCGCAGCTAGTGATCACGCAGCAGCCAGTCGGTGGCAACGCAGTTCGTTCGCCATTGACCACGCAGCCGATTGTCGAGGTTCGCGACGTCTACGGAAACCTCGTCACCGATGGCTCGGGTTCGAACGCAACCGTTTCGATTAACATTCACAACGACTTCGGCGCAGGCCGCGGCGACCTATCGACCGGCACTCTGTCGGTCACTGCTGTTGGCGGTGTGGCAACCTTCACCGGCGTGATCCTCTCGGATGCAGCAATCAACCACAACTACACCTTCGACTTCACCGCCACCTTGAATGGCACCTCGGTGAACTCGGCTGCTTCGAACGCCATCCAGGTTGTTCACGCGGCAGCAAGCCACATCACTCTGAGCCACTCGGCCTCGGGCGCCGCCGCTGGCGTTGCCTTCACCAGCCAGCCGACCGTTTCGGTTCTCGACACTGAGAACAACGTGGTTACCGACGGCACCTATAACGACACCAACGTGACCGTGAGCATCTCGGCCGGCGCAACCCTCAGCGGAACCACGACCGTGGCTGCCGTTGCCGGTGTCGCGACCTTCACCGACCTGATAATCAGCGGCCCGGCCGGCAGCTACACCCTGACCTATTCAGCCCCGGCCACCGGCTTCACCGCAGTGACCCAGAGCATCACCCTTGGCTACGGTCTGCCAGATCACCTGGGCATCACCACCCAGCCGGTCGGCGGCAACGCGACCGGAACCGCGCTGACCACTCAGCCGGTCATCCAGGTTTATGACGCATGGAACAACCCGGTTGCCAATGCGACCAACACCATTACCGCGAGCATCACCGCCGGCGATGGCAACGGCACAATCTCGGCCGGCACATCGAAGGCCGCGGTTGCTGGCGTGGCAACCTTCAGCGGTCTGACCATCGTCGGCACTCCGCTGTCGCCATACACCTTGACCTTCAACGCGTCGGGCCTAACCGGTGTCACTGGGAACTCGATCACCGTTACTCACGCACCTGCAACGCAACTGGTCTACCTGACTCAGCCAGTTGGCGGCAACGCCACCGGCGATGACCTAACCACTCAGCCTGTGCTTCGTCTGCTCGACCAGTATGGAAACCTCGTCACCGGTGACAGCACCAGCGTGATCACCGCACACATTGCCTCGGGCAGTGGCGCAACGATTTCGAATGTCACCGCAACTGCGAACGCCGGAATCGTAACCTTCGCTCACCTGCGTTTGGTTGGCGTGCCTGGAACCTCATACAAGTTGAACTTCACCACTGGATCGCTGACCTCGGCAGACTCGAACGCGTTCACCGTGACCAACGCGGTTGCCACTCAGCTTGTGATCACTCAGGCGTCTGCCACCGCACGCGCAGGTGTCGCATTCGGCACACAGCCAAAGGTCACCGTCAAGGATGCATACGGCAACGTCGTAACCGTCGGTGCCGGTTCTGGTGCGAACGTCACCGCAACCGTTTCGGCTGGCGGCGTGCTCGTGGGCCAGGCAACCGTTGCAGCGACTCAGGGTGTTGCAACCTTCACAGACCTCGGCATCGGTGGCCAGACCGGAAACTACACCGTGACCTACACGATCACTACGCCGTTGACTTTGACTGCGAGCGAGACCATCGGCGTGGGCTACGGCGTTGCGACTCACCTCGGCATCTCAAGTCAGCCAGTTGCCGGGAAGACCGGTGACAACCTAAGCACCCAGCCAGTGGTTCAGGTGCTCGACGCCTACAACAACGTGGTTGCCAACTCAGGCATCAACGTATCTGCCACGATGACCGCTCCACAGCAGGGCGAGAGCCTGACCGGGGCAGCGGTTGCCGCGGTAAACGGTGTGGCCACCTTCACCTTGCTGAACATCGTGACCCTCCCTGGCGACAAGAGCATTACCTTTGTTGCCAACGGCCTGGTCTCGGCCCAGTCGAACAGCGTCACCTTCGTTCACGCCGACCCAAGTCAACTGTCGATCTCGACCCAGCCGGTTGGCGGCAACGCAACCGGAACCGCGCTGACCACGCAACCTGTGGTTCGCATCCTTGACCGATTCGGCAACCTCGCAACCTCGTCGAGTGCAACCGAGACAATTTCGGTTGCAAGCGGCGCAGGCGGATCACTATCGAGCGGCACAACCTCGGTTGCTGCAGTCGGCGGCATCGCAACCTTCAGTGGCGTGAAGCTCGTGGGAACTCCGCACGTTGACTACACGCTCGGTTTCGCATCCGCCGGATTGACCAGTGCAACCTCGAGTGCGCTGCAGGTTGCACACGGTGCTGCCGCGACTCTCACCATCACCACTCAGCCTGTTGCCGGTGCGACCGCACTTGTGATGCCAACTCAGCCAGTCGTTGCAGTTCGCGACAGCTACGGCAACCTCTTGGATGACGACAACAGTATCGCGGTCACCGCAAACATCACCAGCGGCGCAAACGGCACACTCACCGGAACCCAGACCATTACCGATGTGAACGGTGTTGTCACATTCACCGATCTTGCACTCACCGGAACTCCTGGTGTCGACTACAAGCTGACCTTCGCGTCAGGTTCGCTCACTTCGGTGACCAGCAACAACATCCGTGTTGTCGCAGGTGCCGCAACTCACCTCGGCATGGTCACTCAGCCGGTTGGTGCGATCACCGGCAAGGCGCTCGGCACTCAGCCTTCGGTTGCTCTGCTCGACTACTTCGGCAACGTTGTGCTCAGCGATTCGACCACCGTCGTTTCGGTTGCGATTGCTAGCGGCTCGAACGGCACCCTAAGCGGCAACCAAACCGCAACCGCGGTCAACGGTGTTGCAACCTTCTCGGGCCTGAAGCTCACCGGCACTCCGATGGCCGACTACACCTTGACATTTACCGCTGGCCCGCTCGCCTCCGCAACCTCGAGCGCGCTGCACGTGACCCACGACGCTACAGCCCAGCTGGTATGGGCTACCCAGCCAATTGGCTCGGCCACCGGCGACGACCTGCCTACCCAGCCAGTTCTGCGTTTGCTCGACCAATACGGCAACTTGGCCACGGCTGACAACAGCACCGTGGTCACAGCAACCGTCGCCTCTGGCGCAAACGGCTCGCTCTCGCAGGCCACCGCAACCGCTGTTGGCGGCGTGTTGACCTTCCAGTGGCTGAACCTCGTCGGAACCCCTGGAGTTCAGTACTCCTTGGCGATGACCGCAGTCACCTCGGGCAACGCCACCATCACCGCGCAGAATTCGAACGCGATTACTCTGACCCACGCGGCTCCATACCGCTTGGTTGTTGTCTCGCAGCCGACCGGTGGCCTGAGTGGCGCAACCCTGCCTGCAAACTCGCAGCCGATCATCCAGGTTCGCGACCGCTTTGGCAACCTCGCCTCGACCGACAACTCGACCGCGGTAACCGTTGCGGTTTGTGGCCTGTCGACCTGCGCAGGTTCGAGCGATGGCGGCACCGTGACCGGCACCACCACCGTCACCGACGTGAACGGCATCGTCTCGTTCGACAACATCGCGCTTGCCGGAACTCCTGGTGCGCCATACCAGTTGCGCTTCACTTCGAACGGCCTGGTCAACGCAACATCGTCTGCGATGCGTGTGAGCAAGGTCGCCGACCTCGCGGTTGACTACCCAACAACTCCATGGGCAGCTGGTCAGCACGTGACCCCAACGGTCACCACCGACAGTCCAGGAGTTGTGACCTACGCAACCGTTGGCGACATGAGCGCAATCTGTAGCGTGAACGCTGCAACCGGTGTTGCAACCATCATCGGCGTCGGTGTTTGTAACATCCACGCGATCATCGCCAACGCACCTTATTACCAGACCAACAACGTCGACACCACGCTCGAGATCGACAAGGCAACCCAGCCGACGATTCGCATCACCAGCGCAACAACGACGGCGTACCTGCAGCCAATTCAGCTGACCGTCAGCGGTGGAGCATCACAGACTACCGAGCCATCGCCGCTCACCTTCTGGGTATCGGGCAGCTGTCAGCTGGTTGGCACCACTCTGGTTCCTGGCGATGCAGGCACCACCTGTCGCGTCATGGCTATGCGTGATGAGACCACTCACTACAACTCGGCAACCAGCTCGATCGTCAGCATCACGACCACCAAGATCGCCCAGGCTGCGCTGTCGCTGGTTAACTCGTCGACCATGCAGGTGGGCACCATGGATCTGGTCACCGTTGGTGGTTCGGGCACCGGCGCCATGTCTTACCAGATCGTTTCTGCAGGAACCGCCGGATGTACTCTGTCTGGCCTGCGACTAACCGCAGCCACTTCGGGCACCTGTACCGTGAAAGCGTTGAAGGCCGCCTCGACCAACTACACGGCGATTGAATCTGCAATTCAGACCATCACGGTCAACAAGTTGCCACAGACCGTCACCTTCACCTCGGCAATTCCGATGTATCCGGTTCCTGGAGGCACATACCAAGTTGCAGCGGTCTCGACCTCGGGCCTCTCTGTCAGCTTCTCGATCACAGCCGGTAGCGGAACCACCTGTAGCTTCAACAACGCAAACCCAGGCATGCTTCAGTTCTTGACTTCAGGTCCTTGTGTGATTCGCGCAACTCAAGCTGGTAACGGCGTGTACAACAGTGACTTCGCGCAGCAGACCATCACGGTTGGTTCGCTGAACCAGTCGATTACTTGGGCGCCAATCCTTACCCAGTCGTTCGGCACCCCTGCCACCATGCTCACTGCGACCAGCAACTCGGGTCTGCCAATTGTCTACAGTGCTGGCCCGGCAATCACTACCTCGACTATCAACGGCCAGACATTGGCGGCATGTACTGTCACCTCTGCCGGTCAAGTAAACTACAACGCAGCCGGCACCTGTGACATCATCGCCAACCAGCCGGGCAACGCGACCTACCTCGCGGCGCCTCAGGTTGAGCAGGTCTTCACCATCAAGCCGGTTCAGGCCGGAGCACCTACCGTCTTCTCAATCTCGGGCGGAATCAACTCGGTCACCGTCACATACACCGCACCTTCGTTCTCGGGTGGCGCACCAATCAACGGCTACCAGCTGATGGCGGGCGGCTCTGACGGTTCGGTGCTGACCAACTCGGCCTGTGCCACAACTGGCACTCCGCTTTCATGCACCTTGGATGGTCTAACTCCGGGTGTCTCGTACAGCGTCAAGGTTGCAGCAATTACCACAGCGGGTGTCGGCGTTTACTCGGCAGTCTCGCCGATCACGGTTTCGCCTGTTGCCGCGCCAACCTCGGTGACTAACGTGACTGCGGCCCTTAATGGCACCGCGCTTTCGGTCAACTGGACACAGCCTCTGGCAATTGATGGAACATTCACCGCATATGCCGTCTATGTTGCTCCTCGCGGAACCAACTTCTCGGATACCCCGCAGACTTCTGTGACCGATGTGGCAACGACCAACGCCACTATCGACCAGAATGCGATCGTCGGCACCTCGATGCGAATTCGCCGTGCAAGCCTGTTGTCACTTTCGCTTCACAACGGAGCATCAATCAACCCAGTGAGTGGGCTTCCAGACGGCTACGACGTAAAGATTGTGACTCTGTCTTCGAACATGCCTACTGAAACTGTCGACAATACAACTTCGACCGCAACGCTTTCGTTCACCAAGCCTGCTGCGCCAGGATCTGTAACTGCAACTGGCTTTGGTGGCGACTTGTTGATCAGCTGGGTTCCACCAATCATTGACGGTGGTTCGCCAATCCTTGACTACACAGTCAAGTTGAATAACGCAGACGCGTGTGTAGCTGTAACCGGAACAAGCTGCGTCAAGACGGGCGTCTCATCGAACACACTCAACACGATTACCGTTTCGGCACGCAACGCGATTGGCACCTCAGATGTCACTTCGGCAACCTACGGCTCAAACCCGCCACCACCTCCTGTGGTGACACCAACGCCGACGCCGACGCCAACACCTACGCCGACGCCAACGCCGACAAAGTCGCCGAAGCCTACGGCCACACCTACTCCGTCGAAGTCGCCTTCTTCGGCACCGTCAACCACGCCAATTCCGACTTCCGCGCCAACTCCGACCGCCACGCCGTCGGCCAGCCCGACTCCAACCGCGTCGGCAAGTGCGAGCGCAAGCCCATCGGCTTCGCCGAGCGATACCCCTGTGGCGGCCCCTGTGCCGACCACAATCCCACCAGTGATTGATCCGGGAATTACCATCCCGCAAATCACCCCTGGTGAACCAGTGCCAAACCCAGCAATTGGAGCAACCGGTGACGACAACGCCCCACCAGCGCCGTTCGACCCGCTCTCCTCGCCACAAGGCGTAGTTGCATTGACCCAGACAACTGGGTCGATCGCAGCTGTCGCTGGGTCGGTTGCAGCAGCTGCTGCAGCCGCAGCCGCCGGAGCCGCTGCAGCTGGTGCTGCCGCTGCTGCCGGTGGTGCTGCCGCCGCGGGAGCGTCGGCAGGAGCCGGAGCTGCCGGCGGCAATGCCGCCGGCAGCTCGGGCGGTTCCGCTGCAAGAGGCTCAGGCGCGAGTGGCGGAAGCTCGGGTGGTTCAGGTTCGGGCGGCTCTGGCGGCTCAAGCAATAACTCGGGTGGCTCGATTACTAACATCGATGCCGAGCACGAAGAATTTGAAGACCTTCGTCGTGCACGCGGTGACGCCGCTCGAATTTGGCGTCGTCGTTGGATGAAGTGGCTAGACAAGCCATCTCTGAAGTTGATCCACTCAGTTGCACGATTCTCGCCTTTGTTTACGCGCATCGTCGAAGATGGCGCATACCTGCGCGCGGCTGCGGGAACATTCTCGATTCTCCCTACGGTTGCATCCGCTGCGCTCGGCGTTGTTTCGCTCGCCATCAACGGATCGCTCGTAGTTCCACCACCTTGGTACCTCTTCGTAGCCATCGCAGTGATTGGAATTTTCGATACCTTTGCGGGCCTCATCGGCACCACGGTATTCGTGCTCGGCGCTCTTCTACTTGGAGCGGGCGGAGACCTAAACCACATTCGTATGTTGCTTGGTGTCGTGATTGTCGGCTATGGGCCAGCGTTGCTTGCCAATGCGTTCCGCGCATTCCGAAAAGTCACCGAGAACACCTCGGTCTATTGGTGGGAGCGCGTTGTCGACCTGGCCGTGCTTCCGTTCATCGGTGGCTGGGTCACCTCATCGATGATCTCGACCCTGCCAGCTCTAGCCGGGGTAACGCTTGCTGTTGCAAACCACGTTGGCGACTTCTCGCTTGCTGTTGCCGTGGCAATTGCTCTACGCGTTATCGCCGAGGAGCTCTCAGGACGCCTGTTCCCAGAGCGCCTCAACTATCTGCACCCTACCGAGGTAACCAACACCCACGGAGCACAGCGTTGGATCTCGCTGGTCCTTCGTCTTAGCGTGTTCATCTTCGTAACCTCGGCGCTTATGGGCAATGACTGGCGAATCTGGATGGGTTCGGTGCTCTTCGTTGTGCCTACGCTCATTGGTTTCTACTCCGACAAGTTCCCGAACTACCCGTGGATCTGGCGAATCATGCCAAACGGCATCCCTGGACTGGCCTTCACCCTTGTCGTGGCCTCGCTGACCACCAATTTGGTAGGTTCCTGGTTCGGTGGCTCGCCTGAGCTTGCCCTGTGGTCATTCGGATTGCTGCCGATTCCGATGCTCGGTTTGACTGTGCTGCACATCCTTGGTCGTGAAGGCCTGCCTGGTGAAGAGCGCTGGATTAAGCGACCTCGCCTAGTCTGGTTGTATCGAATCGGTGGCATCGTGATGCTGATTGTCACCATGAAGCTCGCCGGAGTCATTTAGTGCCAAAGCAACGCAAGAAGCGCAAGCCAGTCAAGGCTGCGCCGACTCAACCAAGCAAACAGAATCAGGTGTTCCCGCGCTGGATTCGCATTTCGGCCATCGTGCTGATCTTGATGCTGATGCTCAGCGCTCTTGTCGGTGCACTTGTTGGAACTCCCGCGAAGGCTGCACAGCTAAATTCGAGTTCTGCCTTCAACTCCACGCCAACCTTTTCACCAAACCCAACGTGTAGTCCAATAGATACTGATCACGACGGCATTCCAAACAATGTCGACCCCGACATCGACGGCGACGGTATCGTCAACGGAAAAGACACCGACATCGATGGCGATGGAATTCCAAACGCACTAGACCCAGACCCGGCATCGACCAACTGTGAGTCGAGCACCACGCCGCCTGAAAACATCAAGCCGACTGTGCAGGAGCAATTGCAATCGAGCCCGTGGCGCATCCCAGTTATTTTGGCAATCGCCGCAGCGGGCATTGGTTACATTGTGTTGCGCCGCCGCCGCGGGCAGAAGGCGAAATCTGGCAAGGTTGACTAATGGCTAGAGTTCTGCTGAATCACGGGTTGCGCAATCGTCGCCCGTCAACGCAGTGGCTCTATCGCACAGCGGTCGCGCTTCGTCGCGCCGGTCACCAGGTCAGCTACCCGCAGTTTCCAAATCCGGATGCACCATCAATTGCCGAGTGGCAGGCGATGCTTGTCGCCGAACTCGAACTGCTCGAGGCCATCGGCCCAGAAGCTGGCGAACTGATCTTCATTGGGCACTCGCTGGGCGGGCTGAACTTCATCCAGGCCGCTGTCGACGGTGTGCTGCCGGTTGCCTTCGACCGCACCTTGCTGGTGGCCCCGGCCGACCCCGACCTTCTTCCTGACCTGCCGGTTGGCGGGCTAAAGCTCGACTCGGCCGAGGTGGTTTCGGCCACCAAGCGCCTTGCCGGCAGGCTCACTCTGGTCGGTTCCGACCTCGATCCCTGGCAGCCGCGGGGCATCCAGGCCACCTTTGGCGACCCGTTCGGCGTTGCTGCCACGATCATCCAAGGGGCTAAGCACTTCTCAGACGCCGATGGCTGGGGGCCATGGCAGGGCGTTATCGACTGGGTTACCGACCCGGCGGCCGACCTCGCCAAGCGCTGATTAGGCTTGAAGCGAGCTCCCGATTCTTCCCACGGAGCAGGCAAAACAGTTAGAGCAGTCAATGAAGATCTTGCTTATCGGCGCCGGTGGCGTCGGCGAGGCAATCGCAAAACTCGCAGCAACCCGCAATTTTTATGAGCACATCGTCGTAGCCGACTATGACTTCGGTCGTGCCGAGTCGGTAGTGGCGTGGATCCGCCACCGCCACGGCGACGCAAAGGCAGCGCAGTTCACCGCAGCCAAGATCGACGCATCGGTCGCGGCGCAAATCGTTGAGGTTGCGCAGGCGCACAACATCACTCACATCTTGAACGCCGTCGAGCCAAAGTTCGTCAACACAATTTTCAGCGCGGCCTTCACCGCAGGTGTGCACTACATGGACATGGCGATGAGTCTGTCTGAGCCACACGAGCGCGACCCGTTCCACCTGCCAGGCATCAAGCTTGGCGATGCGCAGTATGCCGTTCACGATCAGTGGGAGCGCGCCGGCAAGTTGGCGCTGGTCGGCATGGGTGTCGAGCCAGGGCTCTCGAACGTTTTCACGCGCTATGCCGCAGATCACCTTTTCGAGAGCATCGACGAAGTTTCAGTCAAGGATGGCTCGAACCTTGTTGTCACCAATGATGACGGCGAAGAAATCTTTGCACCATCGTTCTCAATCTGGACGACCATCGAAGAGTGCTTGAACCCGCCTTTGATTTGGCAGCGCGACAAGGGCTTCATCACCACGCAGCCGTTTAGCGAGCCTGAGATTTTCGATTTCCCAGAGGGCATCGGCGCGGTTGAGTGTGTGAACGTCGAGCACGAAGAAGTCACCATGCTGCCGCGCACGATTCAGGCGAACCGCTTCACCTTCAAATACGGATTGGGTGCCGACTTCATCGGTGTGCTCAAGACCCTGCACCGCCTCGGTCTCGATGGGACCCGCCCGACCCGCGTGCGCTCGGCGCAGGGGCCAGTCGACGTTGCCCCGCGCGATGTCGTTGCCGCCGTGCTGCCGAACCCAGCCTCGATCGGCCCGCGCATGACCGGCAAGACCTGTGCCGGCGTGCTGGTTACCGGCACCGGCAAGGATGGCCAACCGCGTGCCACCTACCTCTACAACGTGGTCGACAACCAGTGGAGCATGGACAACTACGAGTCGCAGTGCGTTGTCTGGCAGACAGCCTTCAACCCGCTCTGCGCCCTAGAGCTCATGGCAGAAGGTGTCTGGAAGGGCGCCGGCGTGCTAGGCCCAGAGTGCTTCGATGCCAAGCCGTTCCTCGATCTGCTCAGCTCGCAGCACGGCTATGACGTGAAGTGGCACCAGCAGGAGCGCATGCCGGCTTCGCCGCTGCGCATGCCATAACCAAACCAGAACCCAGGATGAGGAGCCGACATGTCTAACTACGACGTAGCGATTATCGGCTCAGGTTTCGGCGGTTCGGTCGCGGCCCTTCGCCTTACCGAAAAGGGCTATCGCGTTTTGGTAATCGAAGCCGGTCGCCGCTTTGCCGACGATGAGTTTGCCAAGACTTCGTGGAGACTCTCGCGATTTCTGTTCTTTCCGAGACTGGGTCTGCGAGGCATCCAGCGCATTGATCTGCTGAGCAACGTAATGGTGATGAGTGGCGCCGGTGTCGGTGGCGGATCACTGGTTTATGCGAACACGCTTTATCGCCCGCCGGTTTCATTTTTCAAAACCGGTTCGTGGGTCGGCGTTTGCGATTGGCAGAAGGAACTCGACCCGTACTACACGCTCGCCGAGAAGATGCTCGGTGTCGAAGTAAACCCGTTCGACAGCAACAGCGACCGCGCGCTGCGCAATGTTGCAGATCGAATGGGTTTCGGCAAGACCTATCGACCAACCCCGGTTGGCATTTACTTCGGCGCGAAGAAGAAACTCGAACCAGGCACTACAACCGCAGACCCATACTTCGGCGGTGTTGGCCCAGAGCGCACCAGCTGCATCAACTGCGGCGAGTGCATGACCGGTTGTCGCCACGGTGCGAAGAACACTTTGGCGAAGAACTACCTCTGGCTTGCCGAGAAGGCCGGGGCAGAGGTGCTCGCAGAAACCACTGTCACGAACATCCGTCGCGTCGCTGCCGCCGATGGGCCCTTCGACATCGAGACGCGAACATCTTGGGCGAGTGGCATCACCAAGAAGAGTCACATCACAGCCGATCAGGTGATCGTTGCCGCCGGTGCTCTCGGCACAGCCAAACTGCTTCAGCGCGTGCGCGCAGCCGGCAACCTTCAGGATCTGAGCCCAATGCTCGGCTCGTTCAGCCGAACCAACTCAGAGTCGTTGCTTGGCGTTGTAGCTCGCGGCGACAAGGTCGACTACAGCGAGGGCAGTGCCATCACCTCGAGCGTCTGGCCCCGCCCAGACACCCACATCGAGCCTGTGCGCTACGGCCACGGCTCTGGCTTCATGGGCTTCTTGCAGTCGATCATGGCCAGCACCTCAGATGGCAAGCCGCCAACTCCGGCCCGCTGGTTCACCACAGGCCTTCGCAACCTCGCGAAGCTGCCGAAGTTCTACAACCTGCGCCAGTGGCCAAAGCGCACCCTGATTCTGCTTGTGATGCAGTCACGCGACAACTCGCTGGTCACCTCGCTCAAACGAGGCCTATTCGGCTCACGCCTGGTCTCGAAGCAGGGCACCGGCGAGCCGAACCCGCACTGGGTCGAGCTAGGCCACCAGGTCGCCCGCGAGCTCGAAACCGAGATCGACGGAACCGCCGGAGCCGTGACCACCGAGGCCTTCGGCATTCCGATGACCGCACACTTCCTGGGTGGTTGCGTCATCGGGGCAAGCGCTGCCGAGGGTGTTGTCGATGGCTACCTGCGCGCATACGGCGAGCCCGGCCTGCACATCTTCGATGGTTCGACCCTGTCAGCGAACCCGGGCGTGAACCCGTCGCTATCGATTACCGCTCAGGCCGAGTGGGCTGCGGCTCACTGGCCAAACAAGGGCGACAAGGATGCACGACCAAAGCTCGGCGCGAAATTCAAGGTCGTTGCACCAACGCCTGCACGTTCATCCGTGGTGAAGCGCTTCGGCGCTGCAAGGTAACTGACGCGCTAAAGCGAACTCGCGAAGTCTGACGACTCGGCGACGAAGCGTTTGATGATTGCAAAGTTTGGCGAGTCATCCTTGTAGTTGTCTTCAGGGTGCCACTGCACGCCGAATGCCCAACCGGTGTTGAGGTACTTAACCGCTTCGATGTGACCCTCAGGTGCCCACGCGATTGGTTCGATGCCATCGGCAACGCGATCGAGAATCTGGTGGTGGAAGCACGACGCACTCACGGTGCCCTCGGTCAACCCGAGCTCGCCGAGTTCTTTCGAAATCGTGACGGGTGCCATGTGATCGCGGTGTGGAGCGTCCATGTGCTGAACCAGCGTGCCGCCGAGTGCAACGTTTGCCACCTGAGTGCCGCGACAAATGGTGAGCAGCGGAATCTTGTTTGCGATCGCGTAGCGAATTAGAGAGATGTCGACCTCGTCTTGCTCTGGGTCGCAGCCGTATACCTCGTCGCTCTGAATCTCTTGCCCGTAAAACTTAGGATGCACGTCAGCGCCGCCTGGCATCAGGATTCCCGAGATGCCGATGAGGCGTTCATCCCAGTTGCTCTCGATAACCGGAAGCATCATCACCGGGTCACCGCCGGCATCCCAGATCATTTCGAGCAGGCGTCGTGAGTTGACGATTGCCTCTTTGCGGTTGGCGGTGCTGCCTTTGGCGAAGCGGCCGAGGATTGCGATGCGTGGGCGACTCATGGCTTATGCCTTTGGCAAAAGAACGTAGCGGGTCTCGAGGTATTCGTTGATGCCCTCGGCGCCACCCTCGCGACCGAGGCCCGACTGCTTGACGCCGCCGAATGGGGCCGCCGCGTTCGAGACCAGGCCGGTGTTGATGCCGCTCATGCCGCTGTCGAGGCTCTCGACCAGGCGCATGCCGCGCTTCAGGTCTTCGGTGAAGGCATAGCTGACCAGACCGTATTGCGTGTCGTTGGCCAGTCGCACGGCCTCGTCTTCGGTCTTGAATCGCACGATTGGCGCGACCGGGCCGAAAATCTCTTCAGCAAGGATGCTCGACCCAGGCTTCACGTGATCGATTACGGTCGGCTCGAAGAAGTAACCCTCGCTGCCGGTAGCGCCGCCGCCGGTGACGATGTTTGCACCCTGTGCGGTCGCGCTGTCGACCAGGCGCTTGATGTTGGTGCGAGCCTTCTCGTTGATCACTGGTCCGCAGGTGGTGTCTTCATCGACGCCGCGACCGAGTGTGAGCGCGCTCATCTTTTCGGCGAACTTGTTTGCGAATTCACCGGCAACTGCTTCGTGAACGATGAAGCGATTTGCTGCGGTGCACGCCTGACCGATGTTGCGCATCTTTGCCTGCATTGCTCCGGTTACGGCTGCGTCAATGTCGGCATCCTCGAACACTAGGAACGGTGCGTTGCCACCGAGCTCCATCGAAGTGCGAAGCACGTTCTGCGCTGCCTGCTCGAGCAACTTCACGCCGACCGGTGTCGAACCGGTGAAGGTGAGCTTGCGCAGGCGAGGGTCTGCGATTACTGGCCCGGATGCCTCAGCAGAAGTGTTGGTGGTGAAAACGTTCAGCACGCCATCTGGCAGACCCGCCTCTTGCATGGTCTTTGCGAGCAGCAAAGTAGTGAGCGGAGTTAGCTCGGCAGGCTTGACCACGATGGTGCAACCAGCGGCGATTGCCGGGCCGATCTTTCGAGTTGCCATCGCGAGTGGAAAGTTCCACGGAGTGATTGCGAATGCTGGGCCAACCGGGCGCATTGTGATGAGCATGTTGCCAGTGCCCTCAGGGTTCGAGCCGAAGCGGCCCGAGATGCGCGAGGCCTCTTCGCTGAACCAGCGCAGGAATTCGTTTCCGTAGGTAACCTCGCCACGAGCCTCAGCAAGCGGCTTGCCCATCTCGAGTGAAATAAGGGTGGCGAATTCCTCGCTGCGTTCGCGAACCAGCTCGAAGGTTCGGCGCAAGATCTCGGCGCGCTCGCGCGGGGCGGTCTTGGCCCACTTCGCCTGAGCCTCGTCGGCTGCGGTCAGCGCACGCAGTGCATCCTCGGATGTTGCGTTGGCAATGGTCTTGAGCACCTTGCCGGTGGCCGGGTCTTCGACCTCGATGCCCTGGCTGCCCGACCCGTCGACCCACTGGCCGCCGATGAAAAGCTGGCTTGGAACGGATGCGAGGAGGGCGGTTTCTGAGGTCGACATTTAACGATTATCCCTTAGATTTTGACTATGACCCCAGACCAAGAGACCGTTCAAATGCTGGCCGCCAAGCCCGGCGATTTCGTTGAAGTTGCCGAATTGACCAGGGGCGGTTTGGTCGAATCGAGACACCGCGGCATCGCCGTTTTGACCGACCCGGATGGCAAGCCGGTGGCCCAGCGCGGCAACCCCAAGCGCCTGATCTACCCGCGTTCGGCGATCAAGCCGCTGCAGACCGTGGCCATGCGTCGTGCTGGTCTGGCCCTATCGGGAGCCGAACTGGCCATCACCTCGGCCAGCCACCGCGGCACCGCCGCCCACCTGGACCTGGTGCGCTCAGTCCTGACTGGCGCAGGGCTAGCTGAGTCGGCCCTTCAGTGCCCTGACGGCATCAAATACAACTGCTCTGGCAAGCACGCCGGGTTCCTTGCCACCTCTGTCTTGAATGGCTGGCCGACTGAGAACTACCTCTCTATCGACCACCCGCTTCAACGCCTTGTGATCGAGGTGCTCGAAGAGTTCTCGGGCGAGCGCATTCTGCACTCAAGCGTCGACGGCTGCGGGGCTCCTCTGCACGCCATGACCGTGGATGGGGTCGCCAGAGCGATCGGCAAACTGACCGCCACCGAGCCCGAACTCGTCGATGCACTCACTTCGAACGGCTGGGTGATTTCTAACCACGGAGTGGCCGACGCGATCTTGCTCGACGCTGGCTTCGTCGCGAAGAACGGGGCAGAGGGAGTCTTTGCTGTCGGCTCTCGAGATGGTCACGGCTTGGCAATCAAGATTGCCGATGGCAACCTGCGCGCTGCACCACTGTTGGCAATCAAGATGCTTCACGAAAACGGACTGCTCGGTGAAGCACACTATCGCGAACTGCACGCCGCGCTCGCGGTACCAACACTCGGTGGCGGGCTATCGCAGGGCGAACTCCGCGCATTTTAAAAGCGTGAACCGCGGCCGAAACCGCGGTTCACCTCGACTATCTGTCGAGCATTCTTTGAAGCAGCCACAGCATCAGGCGCACAAACGCCTGGATCAGCAAGCCGCTCAGAATGGCTCGAACGAATTTAGGTTTAGCCTCCATTCGTTCCCCCTTCCCCTACTACGTGCAGGAAGGGCCCGCGATGAATGTCCTTGCACATCCGTAGTGATGCGCATAACATTTCAGTTGTGTGGCTGAATGTTTTTAGGACATCCATCCCGGATCCAACTGGGGCCAATTAACAAAAAGACTCGCCTCGGCGGGTCTTTTTGTTTTGGCGAGTGTTGCCGCGTAGACGCAACACCTGCATCGAGTGTGGGGTTCTGCGCGCGGTTTAAGTTTGCGAGCGAGAAAACTGTGCAGAACTAAGCGGTTACTTGCGCCTGTTCAGAAACTAGCTTGAAGTAGAAGCCCTTAGCGGCCATCAACTTGCGGTGGGTTCCGCGTTCGATGATTTCGCCATCTTTGATCACAAAAATCACGTCGGCCTTAACCACTGTCGAAAGTCGGTGGGCAATCGCAATAGTCGTGCGACCGGCAATTGCCGAATCGAGCGTCGCCTGAACGATGCGCTCGCTCACGGTATCCATCGCACTTGTCGCCTCATCCAAGATGACCACCGGAGGGTTCTTCAGAAGCACGCGCGCAATCGCGATGCGCTGCTTCTCGCCACCGCTGAGGCGATAGCCACGTTCGCCAACGGTCGTGTCATAGCCCTTCGGAAAGCTCATGATGGTGTCGTGGATGTTCGCCGCCTTGGCCGCAGCCTCAATCTCCGCCTGGCTTGCAGACGGCTTGGCATAGGCGATGTTGGCCCGAATCGTGTCATAGAAGAGGTAAGTCTCCTGGTTGACGATGCCGATGTTGGCGGTCAGGTCGGCGTGAGTTAGGTCGCGCACATCCTCTCCGGCGAACTGAATCGAGCCGCCGGTGGCGTCATAGAAGCGGGGGATCAGGTAGGCAATCGTGGTCTTGCCCGAGCCAGATGGCCCGACAAATGCCGCGTATTGGTTCGGCTCAATCTCGAACGAAATGCCCTTGAGCGTCGGCGCGGTGCCTTCACCCGACTCTGGGTATGAGAACACCACGTTCTCAAAACGAATCTTGCCTAGATTCTTCTTGGCAATTTTCTTTGGGCTCGCAGGGTCGACAATCGCAGGCTTCAAATCGAGATACTCAAAGATTCGGGCAAACAGCGCAGACGAGGTTTGCAGGTCGAGCGCAATCTGCATGATTCCCATCAGCGGGAACATCAAGCGCGACTGGGCCATGGTGAAAGCAACCACGGTTCCGGCGGTGATCATCACGTTGTGAGTGATCAGCCATCCGGCAGTTAAATACAAAACCGCTGGGATGGACGACAGGAAGATTTGCACCATCGTGAAGAAGCCTTGACCGCTCATGGTCTGGCGAATCTGCAAACCGATTTGGTTTTGGTTTTCGCTCTTGTAGCGCTCGACTTCTTGCTGCTGTCGACCGAATGACTTGGCGAGCAAGATTCCGCTGACACCGAGGGCCTCTTGCGTGATTGCAGACATCTCACTGAGCGACTCTTGAGTCTTGCCGGCAATCTTTCCGCGAACCTGACCAACCTTGCGCTGAAGCAAAACCATAAGCGGCAGCAAGACCATCGCCACGATGGTGAGCTGCCAGTTCAGCAACAGCATCGCAACGATCGCCGCTAGCACTGTGACGGTGTTGCCAATCACGGTCGAAACCGTGTTGCTCAGCACGTTGGCCACGCCACCGACGTCGTTCTGCAGACGCGACTGAATCACACCGGTTTTGGTCTTGGTGAAGAACGCGAGCTCCATCGACTGAAGGTGATCGAACAGCTTGACGCGCAGAGCGCCCATCACGTTGTTGCCGACCTTGGTGGTCAGGTAGGTCTGGCCGATGCCGAGCAGGCCGTTGACCACGAAGATGCCGATGATGAGCCAAACGATTGAGGTCAACAGGCCGAGGTCAGGCAGCCCGTGAGCCGGGAACAGGCCCTGGTTGAAGGCCTCTTGAATCAGCAGCGGCGGCATGATGCTCAGGCCGGCGCCGATAAGGATCAGCACGATGGTCAGGCCAAGTGTGGCCTTGTGCGGGGCGAACAGCCCAGCAATTCGCTTGCCGAGGTCCTTGATTTTCGGGGCTTCAGAGTTCTTCGCTCGAAGTTTGTCGACGTCTCCGCCAAATCGCCCCATCGGGCCGCCATGCATAGTCATTGGGTCAAATCTAACGCCGACCGGCCACCCTTAGTGCCCGAAAACCGACACCGCGAGCAGATACACGTTCAGGGCGCTGATCACCACAGCAACCGCAAAACCTAGGATGCGCGTGACCCGACTGTTTGCGTTCGAACCCATCAGGCTGGCATCTGAGGTGAGGCGCACGAGTGGGAAAAGTGCAAACGGAATGCCGAAGCTCAGCAACACCTGCGAGTAGACCAGGGCCGAGGTGGCATCGGCTGAGAACGCGAGCACGAGCAGGGCCGGAACCAAGGTGATAGCGCGAAGCACAAGTGGTGACCACTTGCGGCGAAGAAGCCCCGAGCTGATGACACCGCCGGCGTAGGTGCCGACCGAACTCGAGGCCAAACCAGAGGCAAGCAGGCCGAAGGCAAACAAAGCGGCAACTGTGTGACCGAGATCTGCGTTCAAGGCGAGATAAGCGGTGTAAATCGAATTGGCAATCGGCACACCGGCAAGCGAAGTTGCAGCCATGAACAAAATCGCGAGATTGATTGAACCGGCGATGACCATCGCGATGGTGACGTCCCACTTGGTTGCGCGAAGCAGGCGCTTGATGTTGCTTGTGTCGATGATCCCTGCGAAACGATCGCGGCTAAGCGCAGAGTGCGCATAGATTGCGTGCGGCATGATGGTCGCGCCAACCATGCCTGCAGCCAGCAGCACCGAACCCGAATCGCTGAAGTGCGGCACCAAACCAGAAACAATCTGCGAACCATCGGGCGGTGCAATCACGAGTGCGGCGAAAAAGCCAACGCCTGTCACCAAAACCAAACCTAGGATGACCACCTCGAACACGCGCAACAAACCGCGCGATTGCAAACCGAGAAGCAACATCGAGATGACGCCGGTGATCACGCCGCCGACGAGTACCGGCAGATCGAAAAGCAGGTTCAGCGCAATCGCGCCACCGATTACCTCGGCGACATCGGTAGCAATCGCAACGACTTCGGCCTGCACCCAAAAACCGATGCGCCGACCATCCGTGCGAAAGCGCTCACCGAGCAACTCGGGCACGGTTCGCCCGGTAACCAAGCCCAGCTTGGCCGACAGGTATTGCACCAGCCAGGCGGTGATGGTTGCAAGGGCAATGACCCAGGTGAGCGTGAAGCCATAGGCCGCGCCAGCACTGAGGTTCGTGGCCACATTGCCTGGGTCGAGATAGGCAACGCCGGCAACAATAGCGGGGCCGAGCAGGGCAAGGCCGCGAAGTGGACGCTTGCTTGCCTTGCTCATTTTTCCTCCGGATGCGAAAACGACCGAGGTTGCCCCCGGTCGTCTCGTTTGTTGCTTAGAAGTCCCAGTCGTCGTCGGTGGTCGACTCGTGCTTTCCGATTACATACGACGAACCCGAACCCGAGAAGAAGTCGTGGTTCTCGTCTGCGTTTGGCGAGAGTGCAGCCAAAATCGCAGGGTTCACGTCGCACTCGTCCTTCGGGAACAGTGGGTCGAAGCCAAGGTTCATCAGCGCCTTGTTGGCGTTGTAGTGCAAGAACTTCTTGACGTCGGCGGTGAGACCCATCTCGTCGTAGAGGTCGGCGGTGTACTTGATCTCGTTCTCGTAAAGCTCGAGAAGTAGGTCGTAGGTGTACTGCTTAAGCTCGTCCTGGACGGCAGCTGGCTGCTCGTTGTAGGCCTGCTGGAACTTGTAACCGATGTAGTAACCGTGGATGGCCTCATCGCGAATAATCAAACGAATCAGGTCGGCAGTGTTTGTGAGCTTTGCTCGCGACGACCAGTACATCGGCAGGTAGAAGCCCGAGTAGAACAGGAAGCTCTCGAGCAGGGTCGATGCAACCTTGCGCTTCAGTGGGTCGCTGCCGTTGTAGTAGCCAAGGATGATCTCGGCCTTCTTCTGAAGGTTCGGGTTGTCCTCGCTCCAGCGGAATGCCTCATCGATGTCCGAGCTCAGGCACAGGGTCGAGAACACGCTCGAGTAGCTCTTTGCGTGTACCGATTCCATGAACGCGATGTTGGTGAGAACTGCCTCTTCGTGCTGAGTGCGTGCATCTGGGATGAGGCTAACTGCGCCAACGGTTCCCTGGATGGTGTCGAGCATGGTCAGACCGGTGAACACGTGCATGGTGAGCTTGCGCTCGTGCTCGCGCAGGGTCTCCCACGACTGAATGTCGTTCGATACTGGAACCTTCTCAGGCAGCCAGAAGTTCTGGGTTAGACGGTTCCAGACGTCGAGGTCAACTGGGTCTTCGATCTTGTTCCAGTTGATCGGGCGGCTGATCAGTTTGGTTTGCTGGGTCATTTTTCTTCTTTGCTTTCGGCTAGAGCATGCAGCTGACGCAGGTGTCGACCTCGGTGCCGCTGAGGGCCTGCTGACGAATGCGGATGTAGTAAATGGTCTTGATGCCCTTGCGCCATGCATAGATCTGAGCGCGGTTGACATCGCGGGTGGTGTCGGTGTCCTTGAAGAACAAGGTCAGCGAGAGGCCCTGGTCGACGTGCTGGGTAGCCACGGCGTAGGTGTCGATGATCTTGTCTGGGCCGACGTCGTAGGCGTCGTCGTAGTACTCCCAGGTCTCTTCCGAAAGGAATGGGGCTGGGTAGTAAACGCGGCCCAGCTTGCCTTCCTTGCGAATCTCGATGCGCGAGGCAATCGGGTGGATCGACGAGGTCGAGTTGTTGATGTACGAGATCGAACCGGTAGGAGGAACAGCCTGGAGGTTCTGGTTGTAGATTCCGTGAGCCTGAACCGAAGCCTTCAGCTCGCGCCAGTCATCCTGGGTAGGAATCGCGATGTTCGAACCTGCGAAAAGCTCCTTGACCTTCTGTGACTCTGGAGCCCAGACCTGGTCGGTGTACTTGTCGAAGAACTCGCCAGTTGCATACTTCGAGTTCTCGAAGCCGTGGAACTTCGACTTGCGCTCGATGGCCAACTTGTTCGACGCCTTGATTGCGTGGAACACAACGGTGTAGAAGTACATGTTGGTGAAGTCCAGAGCCTCTGGGCTGCCGTAGTGCATCTTCTCGCGTGCGAGGTAACCGTGCAGGTTCATCTGTCCGAGACCAATCGCGTGCGACTTGTGGTTTCCGTCAGAGATCGAACGAACCGACTCGATGTCCGACTGGTCTGACACTGCGGTCAGTGCGCGAATCGATGTCTCGATGGTCTTGCCGAAGTCTGGGCCATCCATCACCATTGCGATGTTCAGCGAACCGAGGTTGCAAGAGATGTCCTTGCCGATCTCGTTGTAGCTGAGGTCTTCGTTGTAGGTGGTTGGAGTGTTGACCTGCAGAATCTCCGAGCAGAGGTTCGACATGTTGATGCGACCCTCGATTGGGTTTGCATTGTTCACGGTGTCCTCATACATGATGTATGGGTAGCCCGACTCGAACTGCAGTTCTGCGATGCGCTCGAACAAGGTGCGAGCCTTGATCTTCGACTTGCGAATGCGTGGGTCGTCGACCATCTCCTGGTACTTCTCGGTGACCGAGATGTCGCCAAACGGAATGCCGTAAACCTTCTCGACGTCGTATGGCGAGAACAGGTACATGTCTTCGCCAGCCTTGGCCAGGTGCATGGTGATGTCTGGAATAACCACACCGATTGACAGGGTCTTGATGCGGATCTTCTCGTCGGCGTTCTCACGCTTGGTGTCGAGGAAGCGCATGATGTCTGGGTGGTGTGCGTTCAGGTAAACCGCACCGGCACCCTGACGAGCACCCAGCTGGTTTGCGTATGAGAACGAGTCTTCGAGCAGCTTCATTACTGGGATGATGCCCGAGCTCTGGCCCTCGATCTTCTTGATCGGTGCGCCATATTCACGGATGTTCGACAGGCTGAGTGCCACGCCGCCACCGCGCTTTGACAGCTGCAGTGCCGAGTTGATGCCACGGGCGATCGACTCCATGTTGTCTTCTATGCGAAGCAGGAAGCACGAGACGAACTCGCCGCGCTGCTTCTTGCCGCAGTTGAGGAAGGTTGGGGTTGCTGGCTGAAAGCGACCCGAAATGATTTCTTCAACGAGGCTGGTTGCGATCTCTTCTTTGCCCTCTGCGAGCGCGAGAGCGACCATGACCACGCGGTCTTCGAAGCGCTCCAGGTAGCGAGTGCCGTCGAAGGTCTTAAGTGCATAGCCGGTGTAGAACTTGTATGCGCCCATGAACGCCTCGAAGCGGAACTTCTTCGAGTATGCAAACTTCTCGAGCTGCTCGATGAACTCGAAGCGGTACTGGTCGAGAACTGACTTCTCGTAGTACTCGTTCTCAACCAGGTAGTCGAGACGTTCGCGAAGGCTGTGGAAGAACACGGTGTTCTGGTTCACGTGGTCGAGGAAGTACTTCTTCGCTGCGAGCTTGTCTTTATCAAGCTGCAATTTTCCGTTCTCATCCCAGAGGTTGATCATCGCGTTCAGCTCGTGATAGCTGAGTGCGCTTTCGATTGCGTTCGAACCGGTTGCTACACCGTTCTCGTCTAGTACTTCTACCTGAGTTCCCACAGCTTTGTCAGCCTTTCCTTTAACTGCGTTATGTCTTCGGGTGTGCCCAAGATTTCGATGCGCTGGATGAGCGGCACACCGAGTTTCTCTGACACGATGACTCCGGCTAACCCGTATGAGCTTCCGAAGTTGGTGTTGCCCGTTGCAACAACACCTTTGATGTGTTTCCGATTCTCCGGATTATTCAAGAACTTGATCACCTGTTTTGGAACGGTGGTCTTCTCTTCGCCTGATCCGTAAGTCGGGACTATGAGCACGCTGTCGCGGTCATAGGTAAAGCGTTCGGCCTCTTCGGTTTTGAGCGGAATCCGCACTGCCGTGAGACCTAGTTTTTCGACGAGTCGTTTCGTGTTCTCAGAGACGCTCGAGAAATAGACGACGTCGTACACGATGGTGCTTAAGCGGTCTTGAGAGCCTTGATGCGGTCCATGCGGAAGCCGCTCCAGTGCTCATCGCCAGCGATGACAACAGGAGCAGCTGCGTAGCCAAGAGACTTGACCATCTCGAGGGCTACAGGATCCTGGCTCATGTCGACCTCTTCGAACTCGACATCGATGCTCTTCAGCAGGCGCTTGGTGCTCTCGCACTGTACGCATGATGGAAGGCTGTAGACCTTGACTACTTCTGACATTTGACGCTCTCCTGTGAGTCGCCGGTGGCTTTAGACCCCCGAAATTGCTGATTTTTTGAATTCTTTGCGTTTGACGCTCGTTCACAGTAGCACGAAAACCACTAGATGTAGTGCCAAA
This sequence comes from uncultured Micrococcales bacterium, assembly GCA_903893675.1. GTDB lineage: Bacteria > Actinomycetota > Actinomycetes > Actinomycetales > Microbacteriaceae > Rhodoluna. The sequence goes on along the minus strand of CAITNA010000174.1, from coordinate 6,737 downwards.
AGCCGAAAAAGCACCTGTATCTTGTGTTTTTTCGTGTTGCTCGCCAATTCTGCTCCTTTTGGGGCAAAACCTGCGGATTGGCTGGGCGTGTCGCGTGGCGTGTCGCCAAAATGTGATTTTTCACGCTCATCCTGGGCCTAGTTTCGGCCCAGCCCCCGACATCCGAGCTGGCTCGAATGCCCAAAAAGCCCTAGATCTGGGCCAACCACCAGTTGGTAACGGCATCAACGCGCATCGCCCACCACTCTTCCTTGTGGCCGGTGCCGGCAATCACCTTGGTTACGAAATCGCGCTCGCGGTGCATCCCGCGGTCTAATAGGCGCTGGGTCGCGCGCTCAAGCAAAGGCGGGTAGGCGGCATCTAGCTCGAGATCGCCTGCATCTATATAGAAGTGGTGGTGGCCGTCGTTCGGCAGGGCGTCGACTAGGTAGTCGACCAGGTCGTTTCCGCCAATTGGCCAGTGGGTCGAATAGGCCAGGGCGGTGCCATAAACCTCAGGATGACGGGCAACCGCATAAAGTGCGGCCAATCCGCCCATGCTTGAGCCCGAAATTGCGGTTCGGTCCATGTGGTGCTCGATTCCGAAGCGCTCGCACAGGGCCGGAACGACATCGCGCGCGACGGCGTCGGCATAGGCATTGCCCATCAGGGCGCGGCTTTCGGTCATTCTTGGGCTGGTCTTGTCATCCCAGAAGCCAGGATGCGCGTGCACGAAGTCTTCGGGCATCAGTTCGTTGATGCGCAGCGCGGTGTCGAGCAGCACGACCGAGGCGATTAGCGGCAGCAGGCCATCCTTGGTCGGTTTGATTCGGCCCGACTCGAGGGCTTCGATGACGCCCCAGTTCTGGCCGTTCCAGGTCTCTTCGGCGGGAACGATGTAGCTTTGCGCGTCGTGGGCAATCAGGATGGGGGTGTGGGCCGCCAGTTTGGCTGGAACCCAGATTACGAGGTCGCGGCCTCCGAGGTTGATTCGCTCGATGTGGCCGAGGTCAGAATTGCCGTAGTTCGAAGTGGTTTCGCTCATGTCGCTATTGAACCACTCCAGTTGCGGGGAATAAGCCAAAAATGCCCCTAGTTTCAGTAGGGAGGGGAAACCCGCCAAGCGGGGAAACCCAGCGACTCAAAGGAGAGCACCATGGCCAAGAAGGTTCGAGACACCGAGACCCAACTTCGACGACTGCGCGTTTACAACATCGTTGCCGGCTTCGGTCACGCAGCTCAGGCAATTGCGATGGCAGTGATCATTACCGCGCTAAAGGCACAGGCACAGTTCGGCGTAACCGCCGACTACATGGCAGGCCCTCCGGGTTCACCAATTCCTCCAGAGCGCGTTCACCTGTTCGACGTGAACATGGGTTACGCACTGGTCGGCTTCTTGGGCCTCAGCGCGGTCTTCCACTTCTTGATCGCCAGCCCAATCTTCTTCGACCGTTACAAGAACGGTCTGCTGAAGAACCACAACTACTTCCGCTGGACGGAATATTCACTCAGCGCATCGATCATGATTTTCTTGATCGCGCAGCTCGTCGGCGTCACCGACATCAACGCACTTTTTGCAATCTTCGCGCTCAACGCAGCGATGATTTTGTTCGGTGCACTGCAGGAGAAGTACGAAACCCCAGGAAACAACAAACTGCTGCCATTCATCTTCGGCTCAATGGTCGGAATCGTTCCTTGGTTCAGCGTGTTCTTTATGACGATTCAGCCAGGCGCAACTCACGCGGGCAAGACCCCTGGTTTCGTAATTGGAATCATGGTTTCGATCTTCATCGCGTTCAACACCTTCGCAATCAACCAGTGGTTGCAATACAAGAAGGTCGGCAAGTGGTCGAACTACCTGCAGGGTGAGCGTTCATACATCACCCTGAGCTTGGTTGCTAAGACCGCACTCGCATGGCAGGTATTCAGCGGCGTTCTCGCTCCGCTCCTAACCAAGAACTAGGCAACCATGAGCTCTCTCGATATCAATCTCTGGGTGCTCGGCGTTACCTGCTTTCTCACCTGGTTTCTGAGCATCCCGACTAAAGACACCTCGTGGGTCGACCGCATTTGGTCAGTCGTGCCTGCGGTCTATGCATGGGTGTGGGCTTCTGGCGCTTCGTTCACGGATGTACGACTCAACGCCATGGCGGCGCTGATTACGCTCTGGGGAGCAAGGCTCACCTTCAACTTCGCGCGCAAGGGCGGCTATCGCTCAGGTGGCGAGGACTACCGCTGGGAGGTGCTGCGCAAGGGCATGAGCCCGCTGCAGTACCAGATTTTCAACATCGGTTTCATCGTGATTGCGCAGAACGTGATTCTGTTTTTGATCACGACGCCGATGTGGGCACTGGCACAGTCGGGTGGTTCGTTCGATTCGGTTGACGCGTGGCTCGTGGTTTTGTTCCTCGTGCTGCTCTCGATCGAAACCATCGCAGATCAGCAGCAGTGGAACTTTCACCAGTTCAAGAAGGCCGAGAAGGCTGCCGGTCGCGAAGTTCGCCCAGGCTTTTTCACCGGCGGACTATTTGCGTTTAGTCGCCACCCGAATTTTTTCGCAGAGGTTTCGCAGTGGTGGGTTGTCTTTTTGTTCAGCGCGGTTCAAGTTGGCATCACCGGTTACAACTGGATTGGTGTTGTTGCACTAACCGGATTGTTTATCGGTTCAACGCGATTCACCGAACAGATCTCGGCTTCGAAATATCCGGAGTATGAGGAATATCAGAAGCGCGTGAGCTCGATCATTCCGTGGATTCCGCGCGGGGAGACTGAACGCAAAACCGCAAGCAACTAATTAGTTGTATTCGCCCTTGACGACAAAGTAAGAGCCGCGGATTTCACCCGCGAGGGTCGACTTCTGGCGCACGAACTTGAACTTCTGAACAAGCTCGTCTGGCACATCCATGCCCTTGCAAAGTTTGAAGCCAACCGCGCGCTTGCCGCCCGGCTCGGTGTCGTAAAGCACGTTTACGGCCAGGCCGCTTTCATAGAAGACGTAAGTCCAGCGAGTGGTGTCGATCATCATTTCGCAAACCTCGAGAGGCTTGGATGCGAACACGATGTCGCGCTCGAGCAGCACCTTGTTCACATACTTGACCAACTTGGCGGCTTTGTCGGCCGGCTTGGTGGTGAAGTCGATGTCGTACTTGTTCTTGAAGTAGCGAGCCTCGTTGGCGCGAAGGCCGGCTAGTGCATCTGCGTGAGGTGAGCTCTCGAGCCCCGAGGTTGAGACGTTTTTGAAGTCGATTTTTCCGGCCATTGTTCGAGCCTAAGCGGTTATATCGCTGTTCCTAAGCGGTTCTGCGGAATAAAGAGGCCTGACCATGGTTATCTCTAACCATGACCAATCAAGCACCTCAGTTTTCGCCTGCCCCGCGCCGCTCATGGCTAGCCCTCGCAATTGTGTTGGGTGGCATGTTCATGGCCCTGATCGACGCAACCATCGTGAACGTGGCTCTGCCTTCGATTCGCACCAGCCTCAGCGCTAGCGAATCGACGCTCTCGTGGATCATCTCGGGCTATGCGTTGACCTTCGGTCTGGCGCTTATTCCGGCAGGTCGCTTGGGTGACCGCTTCGGTCACAAGTGGGTCTACATCATTGGTCTGGTTCTGTTCACCGTTGCCAGTGCTTACTGCGGTTTCGCACAGAACGAGTTCGACATCGTCGTCGGTCGCGTGCTTCAGGGTCTCGCCGGCGGAATCTACGTTCCGGCAGTTGCCGCCTTCATTCAACTTTTGTTCCAAGGTCGCGAGCGCGGCAAGGCCTTCGCAATCATGGGTTCGGTTATCGGCATCTCGAGCGCGCTCGGTGTTATCTCGGGCGGTTTAATCATCCAAGCTTTCGGTGTTGAGCAGGGATGGCGTTGGGTCTTCTTCGTGAACCTTCCGATCGGCATCATCGTCGCGTTCCTTGCGATTCGTTTGTTGCCTGCCGGCGATGCACACGCAGATCGCAGCAACCGCATGGACTGGCTCGGCGTTGCAATTTTGAGTGCGGCGCTAACCGCGATTTTGATTCCCCTCATCCAGGGTCAGCAAGAAGGTTGGCCAGCCTGGACCTGGTGGACGATGGCTGCTGGCGTCGGTGGAGTAGCGCTGTTCGGTTTGTGGCAGGTCATCTTCACTCGTCGCGGTGGTTCGGCACTCGTGCCACCAAAGCTTTTTCACCACGTGAGCTTCTCGCTCGGTTCGGTGCTCGCGCTGGTTTATTTCGCGGGCTTCACCTCAATCTTCTTCACCATCTCGATCTTCTGGCAGGTTGGCCTCGGCCACACCGCGCTTGAGTCGGGCCTCTTGACGCTGCCGTTCGCACTCGGCACCGCAATCTTCTCGTCGCAGAGTTCGAAGTGGGCTGCCAAGCTCGGCCGCTCGGTGCTCGTCATTGGCTCGGTGCTGATGGTCGTTGGTCTTGTTGGCATCTGGCTGATCATGAACAACGTGGCCACCGCCGACATGAACAACTGGATGTTCCTGCCGTTCCTGCTTATTGCTGGCGCCGGCAACGGCTGCTTCCTGGCTCCGAACGTGCAGTTCATCGTGGCCACCGTTGAGAACTCTGAGGCTGGTGCCGCCAGCGGTGTGGTTCAGACCATGCAGCGCATGGGAACCGCAATCGGTGTTGCCGTGGTCGGCTCGCTGATCTTCGGTGCGATTCACAAAGACCAGATCCGTGGCCCGCAGGACTACTCAAAGATGCTGGTGACCGGAACCACCAACGGAATGCTGATGGCGGTCATCCTGGTGACTGCAGCACTGTTGCTCGTGTTTGCACTACCACGTCGCATTCAGTTGCACGGTGCACCGGCTGCTCCAGTTTCTGAATAGCTTCATCACTCGCAAAAGGCACATCGCAACCGAAAGGCGCAAACCATGAAGAAAGTTCTGCTCACCGGAGCAAGCGGTTACATCGGCAAGCACATCACCCTGCGCCTTTTGGCAGATGGCTACTCGGTTCGCGCATCGGTGCGCAACTCGGCCAAGGCCGACGAAGTGCACGCCGCGATGAAGGCGCACCTGCCAGAGGGTTTCGCCCTCGACAAGAAACTCAGTTTCGTTGAGCTCGACCTCGAAAGCGATCACGGATGGTCGGCAGCGCTCAAGGGCATGGACGTTCTGATTCACAGCGCATCGCCGTTTCCGATTTCATCGCCTAAGGATGAGAACGAACTGGTTCGCCCAGCCGTCGACGGAACCCTGCGCGCACTGAAGGCCGCACACGAAGCCGGTGTGAAGCGCGTTGTGCTGACTTCATCCGTGGCTGCGATTTATGGAACCGACCTGCCAGCGGGCAAAACCGAATTTGATGAAACCGTGTGGAGTGACCCGAACCACATCGTTGGTCGTCAGGCTTACACGAAGTCAAAGACGCTCGCCGAGAAGGCCGCGTGGGATTACCTCGCTGCCGAGGCGAAGGAAATCAAGCTGACCACCGTGAACCCTGTCTTGGTTGTTGGTGCTCCGCTTGACCGTCACTTCGGTTCTTCGGTTTCGATTGTCGAGCGCATCTTGAATGGCAAAGACCCGATGCTTCCTGACATCTCGTTCTCGCTCGTTGATGTTCGCGATGTTGCCGAGATGCACGTCAAGGCAATTGGCATGAAAGAGGCCGAGGGGCAGCGCTTCATTGCGAGCGCCGGTCACCGCACCTTTATTCAGATCGCCAAAGCGCTCAAGGCTGCCTTCCCGAAGCGCAAGATCTCGACCATCAAGGCACCGAGTGCGGTCATTCGCATGCTCGCGCTGTTCGATGGCGAAGTGAAGGCCGTGCTGCCTACCCTCGGCAAGCACATTGGCGTGAACTCAAACAAGGCGCGCACTGTGCTCGGCATCGACTTTGTTCCGGTCGAAGACTCGCTCGTCGAGACCGCGAAATACCTGCTCGACAACAAGTTCGTAAAGCCTTAGCGGCTAGTCCCAGGCGGGTTCGGTTCCTGGTCGGTTCTCCCATGGAATCTCTGTGATCACCGATTTATCGACAAGTGGGGTCTTGGCCTCGAAATCGGCCAGCACAACCTCGATGATCTTGGCCGCTGCCTGACCCGGATAGGGCTGGGCAGCAGCGCGCAGGGCTGCAATCTCGCGGGATCGGTCGGCAAGACCATCCGTGGTGAATTGTTTGAATGCCTTCTTGAATTCGTCGAAGTTGTGAACTCGGATGGTCGTGGCAGCTGCCAACTCGCCAATAGGTGAGAACGGCCAGTGGTCTGCTCGCTCATAGAAGATGGCCGGTTTGCCTGTTGCCAGCGGGTATTCGCCGAGGAACGAGATGCCATCGGTGAAAAGCAGGTTGGCCGCCGAGAACAGGTGAGCGATGTCACCGTCGGTGTCGATCGCGGTGTTAGGCAGCGCGTTCCATTTGTTGAGCCAATTGCGACGAGCCTTCTTGCTCATCAGGTTGCGCGACACCAGAGTGCCCATCATGAACGGGTGTGGGCGCATCACGATGTCTACGTTCGGATGCTTTCGAGCAAATCGCAACATCTGCCTGCGAATCTCGAGGAAGTTGCCGAAGTTCAACCAGCTGTTCGAATAGCTGTGGTGCGGCGCCCAAATCATTCGAACGTTGCCCTTGTTCTTGAGCGGCCAGCGATCCTCACGCTCGGCGGCCTTGCGCACCAGGGCATCAATCTTTGGAGTGCCGGTGAGGTGCGCGTGACTATTGCCGCGCTCGGTTGTTGCATAGGCATCCAGGATGTTCGGATCCATCACGAATAGAAGTGAAGCAAGTTGGTTCGAACGCTGACTGTAAAGATAAGGCG
>CAITNA010000173.1 GCA_903893675.1 uncultured Micrococcales bacterium | reverse complement strand
TCATCCAAGCGCTTTAGCAGTTTGCGGGTGGAGTCGCCGCGGTTAGCAAAGTCGAGCGCGAGGGTTACGCCCTCGATCGGGTAGGTGAGCAGGCCGGGGCGCTTGCGCTTGCCAGTGGTCTTCAAAACCGAAACGGCCGAGCGTTCACCCGATTGGCGCACGGCTTCGACGAGCGCTTCGAGGCCATCCTTGGCAACGGTTGCCGGGATGAGCGCCTGATGCTGATAGAAACCGCGCGGTCCGTAGGCCCGGTTCCAGTGCTTGATGGCGTCGAGCGGGTAGAAAAATGGTTGGTAGTGCGTGACCGATTCGCCAAGCCCGCGCTTGCCTAGCTGCCAGTAGCCCTCGGCCAGCGCGCCGACCGTTAGGCGATTGATAAAGCCCATCGGTGGGGTGAATGGCACCGAGACCGAGCGCTCGACAGGCGCAATCCGATCGCCGGCATCGTGGCTGTCATCGCCTCGGTTGAAGATGCCTCGCATGCCGCGGCGCTTGATGTCGAGCCAAGAAACCGTGTATTCGTGAGCAGCTGACTCTGCGGTCAATGACCAGAATTCGTCGAGCGAACCAAACGAGATTGCCTCGGCATCGATCCATGGGCCGGCAACGCGCTTGAGCTTGATGCTCGCACTCACGATGAAGCCGGTCAGGCCGAGGCCGCCGATGGTAGCGCCGAAAAGATCGCGGTGCCAGAGTTTCGAAAGGCTCAGTTGCGAGCCGTCGGTGCGAAGCAACTCGATGCCGGTGACGTGCTCGCCGATGGTGCCGCGGCTGTGGTGATTTTTGCCGTGCACGTCATTCGCGATCGCGCCACCGACCGTCACGAACTGTGTGCCCGGGGTGACCGGCAATGCGAAGCCGCGCGGAATGAAAATGCGCTGTAGTTCACCGAGCGTCACGCCGGCCTCGACTGTCACGACGCCAGTGCGTTCGTTGAAATCTAGGATGTGGTCGAGCCGGCGCGATGACCACACCGTGTCGCTGAGTGCCTGATCTCCATATGCGCGCCCGTTGCCACGCGGAATTGCAGGAGTGAGAGAGTCGTGAGTTTTTAGCGCTTTTGCGAAGGTTCGAGCATCCGAGATTGTGACCTGGCGAGCATCGGCTCGATCAGTCAAACCCCAACCTGAGAATTTCATCGCGCTCCTAACCTGCATAAGCCTAGACACCTCGAGTTGACCTAGGCTGAAGAAGTTGTTGGGAGTAGCGATGAAGAATTGGCCGGCCTGGTTGAGGCTGCTTCGGCCAACCCAGTGGGCCAAGAACCTGTTCGTTTTCGCGCCGGTTTTGTTCGGCACGCGCCTCGGTGAGGTCGGTGCCTGGGGGCTTTCGGCCTTTGCCTTTGTCACCTTCTGCATCGCAGCCTCGCTGGTCTATGTGATCAACGACTACGTCGACGTTGAAGCCGACAGGGCCCACCCGATCAAGAGCCTGAGTCGCCCGATTGCCAGTGGTCAAATCAGTCTGAAACACGCTCGGATGATCGCACTGGCGTTGTTCGCGCTGCTAGCCCTAGCCCTGCTGCTGCAACCGGCGCTTGCGCTTCCGGTGGTCAGCTATTGGGCCATCAACTTGATCTATAGCTACAGCCTTCGCGGGGTTCCGGTTCTCGATCTCGTGATTATTTCGCTCGGCTTTGTTGCGCGCGTTTGGGCAGGTGCGGCGATTATCTCGGTGCCGCTGACACCTTGGATTCTGATCGACACATTCTTCTTGGCCCTTTATCTCGCCGCCATGAAGCGTCGCAGCGAGTTTCTGCGCGCACTGTCTAGCACGCGCAAGTCGCTCGGCCGCTACAACCTCGGGCTGATCAACTCGCT
>CAITNA010000172.1 GCA_903893675.1 uncultured Micrococcales bacterium | reverse complement strand
CGCGAGTGGGTTCTGTGGGCAGTGCACACAAAGTATGCGCAGTTTGTTTCTCATCCGATTGTTGCTGGCATTTTGTTTGCGAGCTCTCTCGTGGTGTTCTACTACTCGCCGATTTTTGGTTGGGCCACGCGCGATCACCTCGGTCACGAGTGGATGATTGTTCACTTCTTGATTACCGGTTACCTGTTCGTGCAAGCACTTATCGGCATCGACCCAGGCCCGCACAGACTTCCGTATGCGATGCACATCGGTCTGCTCATCCTGGTTTTGGCATTTCACGCGTTCTTTGGTTTAGCAATCATGTCGGGAAGTGGCTTGCTGTTGCCCGACTGGTTTGGCGCTATGGGCCGCACCTGGGGCGCGGCTCCAATTGACGATCAACATATTGGTGGCGGCATAGCGTGGGGCATCGGCGAAATGCCTACTGCTGCCCTTACGATAATCGTCTCGGTGCAGTGGTTCAGATCTGATGCCCGTGAAGCCAGACGACTCGACCGCGCGGCTGATCGCGGCGATAACAAAGACCTAGAGCAATACAACGCGATGCTTGCCCGCCTCGCCGAGCGCGACGCCAAGGGGAGCAAGAAGTAATGGAATTCGTAGACCTTTCTGAAGAGCAGCAGAAGCTCTTCGAATACATCGAGTCGACAGACGCACACGTCTTCGTCACCGGCCGCGCCGGCACGGGCAAGTCGACCCTGCTGCAGTACCTGATCGACAACACCGACAAGTCGGTTGCCGTCTGCGCCCCAACCGGCGTGGCTGCGCTGAACGTCGGCGGTCGCACCATTCACTCTCTGTTCGGCTTTCCAATTGGCCTGCTCGGCAAGACCGACATCACCAAGCACCTGAACCGAAGGGTTCGCGAGGTGCTTCGAGCACTCGACATGCTTGTCATCGACGAGGTCTCGATGGTGAACCCAGACATCCTCGATGCCATGGACACTCAGATGCGAGCTGCCCGCGGCAAGCGCAGCATTCCGTTCGGTGGCGCTCAGGTTGTCATGTTCGGCGACGTCTATCAGCTGCCGCCAATTCCGCCGAAGGGCGAAGACGGCGCATACATGGCCGAGAACTATCAGAGCAACTGGTTCTTCCACGCCAAGGTTTGGCGCGATGCATCGCTCGAGCGATACGAACTCATCGAGATATTCCGCCAAAAGGATGGCCGCTTCAAAGACATCTTGAACGCAATTCGCGACGGGTCAGTTACCCAAGACATGCTCGATGAGTTAAACAAACACGTGGTGCGCGAGGTGCCAGACGATGACATCCTTCGCTTGAAGACAATCAACGAGAGTGTCGACACTCACAACCGCAGCAAGTTGGCTCGACTCACCGGCAAGGCCCACGTCTATCACGCGCAGATCCCTCTTGGCGATGCAAGCGATTTCCGTCAGGCACCTGCCGAGGCAGCAATCGAATTGAAGCCTGGCGCCCAGGTGATGTTCATCAAGAACGATGACTCGAGCCCGCACAAGGATGACGACGGCCGCGCGATGCAGCGCTGGGTCAACGGCACCATCGGTCGCGTAGTCGAGATCAAGAACGATGCACACCTCACCGTCGAGGTCGATGGCGAGTTGCTCGATGTTGGCCGGTCAAAGTGGGAAAAGGTCACCTACGAAATCGAAGAGTTCTTCGATGACGCAGCTGGCAAGGTTCGCGAGAAGCTGGTGTCGGTTCCTGTTGCCGAATACCGACAGATTCCTCTGCGACTTGCCTGGGCGGTTACTGTGCACAAGTCGCAGGGCCAGACCTACGACCAGGTGGCAATCGACTTTGGCACTCGCGTGTTCGCCGCGGGTCAGGCATACGTGGCATTGAGTCGAGTGCGCTCGCTCGCCGGTTTATATCTCACTCGACCAATCCGCATGGACGACATTAAGGTTGATAGATACGTGCAAGCGTTCATGGCAGGTCACCACAGTGCCGTGACGCCAGAGCTGGAAGAACCAGACGAGCCACTCTTTCCAGACGAGGAATAAACCATGAAGCGCTACGGAACCCTTTTAGTACGTAGGCGCAAACTGGCCCTGGTGGCATTCGTGGCCCTAATCGGCATCAGCGCCATCTGGGGTCTTCAGGTCTTCGGGCTGCTCAAGGCCGGCGGCTATGAAAACCCGAACAGCGACTCAACTCGCGTCACCAAGCTGCTCGACACCCAGTTCAACAGCCAGGTGCCTGAGGTCGTGCTCATCGCAGACATGCCGAGCTATGTCGACAACCCGTCGAACTCGGCAATCGCCTCTGATCTCACCAGCGCACTGCAGAAGGTTGACGGCGTCAAGTCGGTCTCGAGCTACTTCACTCTTGGCCACACGCCTTCGCTGCGCAGCACCGACGGCAAGGCTGCCTATTTCTTTGTGAAGCTCAAGGATGGCGTCACTCAGTCTGAGGTCGGCAAAACCATCGCCGACAAATTCACCGGCAATTACGAGTCGGCAAAGATTTATGTCGCAGGTTTTGCAGCGATCAGCGCAGACATCAATGGGCAAATTTCGAAGGACCTAACCTTCGCCGAATCAATTGCGATTCCCCTAACCATCGTGTTGATGTTCTTTGTGTTCGGTTCGCTCGTCTCGGCCGGCTTGCCGATTATGGTTGCGGGCCTATCCATCGTTGGTTCGTTCGGTGCGGTTTGGCTCTATGCGCAATTCAATGACACATCCGTGTTCTCGGTGAACCTGATCACCGGCATGGGTCTTGGTCTCGGCATTGACTACGCGCTGTTGATTGTGAATCGCTTTCGCGAGGAACGCGCTCGCGGCGAAAGCGTCGAGGCTGCGGTCGTGAACACAATCGGTTCTGCAGGTCGAACTGTTTTGTTTAGTGGCTTGACTGTTTCTATCGTGCTCGCCTCTATGGGATTCTTCCCGCAGTATTTCTTGCGTTCGTTCGCACTCGGTGGAGTTGCAGTTGTGATGCTCGCGGTCGCCGCGGCGCTCGTCGCATTGCCGGCACTCCTGGCAATTATTGGCGATGGCGTGAACAAGCTTCACCTGGCTCGCCAGGCCGTGAAGCCAATGAACTCGGGCATCTGGGAGGCCACCGCCCGCTTCGTGATGAAGCGCCCAATCGCAGTGACCCTGGTGACCCTGCTTGCTCTCGGCGGGCTGATGAGCCTTATGAGTGGTGTGCAGTTCAGCCAGGTCGACGACCGCATTCTGCCGCAGAGCAACCGCTCGGTTGTGGCCAACAACGTGATCCGCACCCGCTTCAGCGGCCGCGAGGGCAGCCCTGTCGAGATCATCGTGCAGGGCGCATCCGACCAGCAGATCATCGACTTCACCACCTCGCTCTCGCAGCAGGCGCACATTGTTCGCGCGCAGAGCATGGCTGGCATCGCGCAGGGTGGCCAGCTCGACCGCGGCTATGCGCAGATGTTCGCTTCGTATGCGCACGGCGACTATCAGCGCATCCAAGCAATTAGCGATGTCGAACCGCGTTCACCTCAGGGACTCGACCTGACCGACGCAATTCGCAAACTGAAAATCAGTGGCGCAAAGATCTTGGTCGGCGGAAGCGCAGCGATCTACACCGACTCGCAGCAGGGCATTGAGCACGAGCTGCCGAATGTTTTGCTTTGGATTGTCATCTGGACTCTCGTCTTAATGTTCCTGTTCACCGGCTCTGTGATTTTGCCAATCAAGGCAGTGCTGTTGAACATGGCATCGCTCGCAGCAACAATCGGATTCCTCACCTGGGTGTTCATCGGCGGAAACCTCAAGTGGTTGATTGGTGATTTCTATGTCACCGGAACCATCGACACATCATCACTCGTTTTGGTTTTGATTGTCGCGTTCGGTTTATCGATGGACTACGAGTTGTTCCTGCTCAGTCGAATCAAAGAGCAGCACGACGCGGGCCTTGGAACCACCGAGTCAGTTGCGATTGGCTTGCAGCGTAGTGGTCGAATCATCACGGCAGCAGCACTCGTGCTCGCTGTTTCGTTCTTCGCGTTTGTGACCTCGGGTGTGAGCATCATGAAGATGCTCGGCCTCGGAATCGCGTTCGCGATCTTGCTCGACGCAACCGTGATTCGCGCACTGCTGGTTCCTGCGTTGATGCGCCTATTCGGCGACCTCAACTGGTGGGCACCGAAGTGGCTCAAGTGGGTTTACCACCGCGCTGGCCTAGACCACTAGGCGGCCAGTCGGCGACGAGCCTTGGATGAACTACCAGCCGAGTCGTCGGCTAACTACCTCGGCCTGAGCAAGTTGCTTCTCGGTGAGGATTCCTGCGCCTGCCTCTAGAGCAATCGCAACAATCTGGCGCCCACACTCTTCAGCCGAACTTGCCTGGGCGGCGGCGATCTTCTGGCCGAAGGCCGGGTATTGACGCTCGAACCTGCGCAGTGAGGCCAGGTTGTCGGTGAGGTGCTCGGTTCCTGAGGCTACGGGTAGCCAGTGTCGAATTAGGCCCACCAATGCGGCCACGGCCCAGCTGCGCACGTGCTCGCCGGCAATCAGCAGCTCGCCGCGGCGGGCACGGCCAACACCGATCAGCACCTGGCAGAGCAGCAGTTCATACTGCGCCTCTGGGCGGTAATGGGTGGTACGGGCCTCGGTCGAGGCCGCAGATGACTTGGCTTGCAGGGCCGCCATCCTGGATTCGAGGTTGCCGACCTTATCGAGCGCGACCAGGTAGTAGTTCGCCCCAGCCATCTCGAGCTCAGAGTCGTTGAATACCGCGAACTCGAGCACGTGACCCGAGGCATAGACAACCTTTAGGCCGTGGTCGGTTTCGCGAGGGCTGATCGCAATCTGGTCTGAATCCGGCAGCCAGCTCAGGTCTTGGCGCAGCTTCTCGCCCGAGCCCTCTTTGGCAACCAGATAGAAGTCGTGGTCGCTCCACTCATCGAAGCGCGTGTGGTCGGCGGCCGAACCAACGAAAACCAAGCCGATGGCATCTGGATTGTCGGCCAGTGATTCGACCATGCGGTTTTCAAATTCGAGGAACTCTTCAAGTGTCTGCACCTTGCCAGTATGCCAACACCGCGGAAAATCGAGGCCACCATGCACGGGTAAAATTTGAGTCATGTTGATGTCTGATCGCGATATTCGCGCTGAACTTGAATCTGGCCGCATTGGCCTCGAGCCACTCGAGATGGATCTGCTGCAGCCGTCATCGTTCGACGTTCGACTCGATCGCTTCTTTCGCCTGTTCGACAACCACAAGTATCCGTTCATCGACCCAGCCGAGAACCAGGATGAACTGACCCGACTCATCGAGGTCGACCCAAACGAGCCATTCATTCTTCACCCTGGCGAATTCGTTCTCGGTTCAACTTTCGAATTCGTGAGTCTGCCAGATGACATCGCCGCTCGTCTCGAAGGAAAGTCTTCGCTCGGTCGCCTCGGTTTGCTCACTCACTCAACCGCAGGATTCGTTGACCCAGGCTTCAAGGGTCACGTCACTCTCGAACTTTCAAACGTTGCAACCTTGCCGATCAAGCTCTGGCCAGGAATGAAGATCGGTCAGCTCTGCTTCTTCAAGCTCTCGAGCCCGAGTGAGAGCCCATACGGTTCTGAAAAGTACAACTCCCGCTACCAGGGTCAGCGAGGCCCAACTGCATCACGTTCATACAAGAACTTCTATCGCACCGATGTCGGCAACGAACCGCTCGACCAGTAGCCGCGCATCCAAGAAGCCTTAACGAAAGATGCCCACCATCGCAGGTGGGCGTCAATCGTTTAACGACTAGTCGTGCTGAACTTCGCCAGGGTTCGGGTGAACGCGAATCAACAGCGCGAGACCAACGGCAAGCACGAGCACGATTGCCAGGATGCCCCAGACAGTCGGGTTGGCAACCTTGGCCGAGATGGCCGTACTGACGGTGATCGACCAGAGCAGCGGCGCAATGAAGCTCATCGCCTCGCCACTGGTTTGGTAAAGACCGAAGATCTCTCCCTCGCGACCCTTTGGCGAAAGGCGTGCTACGAAGGTGCGGCTCGAGGCCTGTGCCGGCCCAACGAATAGGCAGAGCAGCAAGCCACCGACCCAGTATGTGATTGAGCCGACGCCTGCGAACACGAAGATGCCGAGGCCGACAATTACCAAACCAGTGAGCGCAACCATGATGGTGCGCTTGGTTCCAATCTTGTCGTCGATGAGACCACCGATGACCGCGCCGATTCCGGCGACAACGCTTGCGGCAATTCCGAAGTAGATCACCATGTTGTGACTAAAACCAAATGCAACCGAACCGAGCACAGCACCGAAGGTGAAAACACCGGCGAGACCATCGCGATAGATTGCCGACGCAATCAAGAAGCGAAGTGCATCCGGTGATTGTTTTGCAAGTCGACGAATCTGCGCAAACAAATCGCGATAGCTCTGAATGAATGACACCTTCGCAACCGATTCGTCGCGAGGCAATTCAGGAACCCAGATTGCAAGCGGAATGCTGAAGATGAGCATCCACAATCCTGAGAGCAAGAACATGAAGCGAATGTTCTCGGCATTGTCTGTTGAAATTCCAAACCATGGATGCGCAGGCAGATAGAAACCAACGAGCGCAATCAACAGCATCGCGATGCCGCCGAGGTAACCGAGGCCCCACGCGAAACCAGAAAGTCGTGCCATCTTTGCCGGCGTGCTCAGCTGCTTCAACATCGCGTAGTAGTTCACCATCGCAATTTCTTGGATGACCGCACCGACTCCATAAAGCACAAGACCAAACATCAAGTAGGCAGGGTCTGGCTTCACGAAGTAAGAGGCGACCATCAACGCGATCAGAATCGCACTGTTCACAAGCAGCCAGAACTTGCGGCGACCCGAGCGGTCACTGCGTCGGCCGATGACCGGGGCCACGAGCGCAACGATCAGCCCGGCGATCCAGGTGGCGTTGCCGAGTTGTGCGGTAAGCGCATCCGTGTTCGAACCGAACGCCGAGGACGTTATGTAGGTCGCAAAGATGAAGGTTTGGATGATGGTGGGGTAGCTGTGTTCAGCCCATCCCCAGAGGGCCCAGGCTCGGGTGGCCAAGCGGGAGCGGCGAGCGTCGATGATTGCCATAGGCAACAAGGTAGCGGCAAAGCGGGGTCGAGCAGGCGGGTTTGCCGAGATTTCACCGGCCGGTCGCCTCGGATGGTCGTGCGCCGGTAAACCTGAGAGTTGAGTCAAAGCCACTCAACTTTGGCCCAAAATGCTTGACAAAGTCGGAGGGCAGTCGCAAACTTGAGTCAACGAGGCTCAACTATTGAGCCCAAGCAGAAAAGAAGCCGGATTCAGGCCGGCAAAGAAAGAGGAAACACACATGGCACGTGCAGTAGGCATCGACCTCGGCACCACCAACAGCGCAGTTAGCGTTCTCGAAGGTGGCGAGCCGACCGTAATCGCTAATGCGGAGGGGTTCCGCACTACCCCTTCGATCGTGGCTTTCACCAAGGATGGCGAGGTGCTCGTCGGCGAGACCGCAAAGCGCCAGGCCGTCACCAACGTTGACCGAACCATCGCATCGGTCAAGCGTCACATGGGCACCGACTGGAAGTTTGAAGTCGACGGCAAGAAGTACACCCCACAGGAGATCTCGGCTCGCATCCTGGCAAAGCTCAAGCGCGACGCTGAGACCTATCTCGGCGAGAGCGTGACCGACGCGGTTATTACCGTTCCGGCATACTTCAACGACGCCGAGCGTCAGGCAACAAAGGAAGCCGGCGAGATCGCAGGCCTCAATGTTCTTCGCATCATCAACGAGCCAACTGCAGCGGCACTCGCATACGGTCTCGACAAGGGCAAGCAGGATGAGCTCATCCTGGTATTCGACCTCGGTGGCGGAACCTTTGACGTCTCGCTTCTCGAAGTTGGAAAAGACGACGACTTCTCGACGATTCAGGTTCGCGCGACCTCCGGCGACAACCGCCTCGGCGGCGACGACTGGGATGCACGCATCGTCGAGCACCTTGTTAAGAAGTTCAAGGAGACCACTGGCGTCGACGTGTCGAAAGACAAGATCGCACTTCAGCGTTTGAAGGAAGCGGCAGAGCAGGCCAAGAAGGAACTCTCGCAGTCGATGACCGCGAACGTTCAGCTGCCATACCTGTCGCTCACCGAAAACGGCCCAGCAAACTTGGATGAGTCGATCACTCGTGCACAGTTCGAGCAGATGACTGCCGACTTGCTTGAGCGCACCAAGAAGCCATTCAACGACGTAATCAAAGAAGCAGGCATCAAGGTCTCTGACATTGCACACGTTGTGCTCGTCGGTGGATCGACTCGTATGCCGATGGTTACCGATTTGGTTAAGCAGCTCACCGGCGGACAGGAACCTAACAAGGGCGTAAACCCTGACGAGGTTGTTGCAGTTGGTGCATCGCTTCAGGCTGGTGTGTTGAAAGGCGAGCGCAAAGACGTTCTGCTCATCGACGTAACACCACTTGCTCTCGGCATCGAGACCATGGGTGGAATCATGACCAAGCTGATCGAGCGCAACACCGCGATTCCGACCAAGCGTTCTGAGACCTTCACTACCGCGGCTGACAACCAGCCTTCGGTTTCGATTCAGGTATTCCAGGGCGAGCGCGAGTTCACCCGCGACAACAAGTCGCTCGGAAACTTCGAGCTGACCGGCATCGCACCTGCACCTCGCGGCGTTCCTCAGATCGAGGTCACCTTCGACATCGACGCAAACGGCATCGTGCACGTGTCTGCAAAGGACAAGGGCACCGGCAAGGAGCAGTCGATGACTATCACCGGTGGCTCTTCGCTCTCGAAGGAAGACATCGAGCGCATGGTCAAGGACGCCGAGGCTCACGCAGCCGAAGACAAGCAGCGTCGCGAAGACCAGGAGACTCGCAACAACGCCGAGCAGCTGGTTTACCAGACCGAGAAGCTGATCAAGGAGAACGACGAGAAGTTGCCTGAAGACGTAAAGACTTCGGTGACCGCAGACGTCGACGCTCTGAAGACCGCGCTCGCGGGCGAAGACGTTGCAGCAGTCAAGACCGCATTCGACGCACTCGTTGAGTCACAGCAGAAGTTGGGCGAAGCAATCTACAAGGCACAGCCTGAGGGCGAAGCCGCTGCAGATGCAAATGCTTCTAACGAGGATGTTGTTGATGCTGAGGTTGTCGACGATGAGGATGAGCAGAAGTAATGGCGGAGAAGGATTACGAAGCCAACGAGGGTTCAGATTCAATTGACGATGCGACTCCGTCGCAATCTCTTGAATCTGATACCCCCGATACTTCGAATGCATCTCACCCCAACAGCTCTGACTCAGCCGACGACGAAGCACTCACCGTCGAAGACATACTGAACGCGGGGCCGCAGAGTAAAGAGGCAGAGCTGCTTGCAGATCTGCAGAGACTGCAGGCCGAGTTTGTGAACTACAAGGCTCGAGTCGAGCGTGATCGTGATTTGTCGCGCAACAACGCAATCGCAGAAGTTTTGCGTGCGTTGCTGCCGGCACTCGATGACCTTGCTCGCGCAGAAGCACACGGTGACCTCGAAGGCTCACCGTTTGCTGCAGTGGTTACCAAGTTGCGCGCATCAGTCGAGAAGTTTGGACTGCAGGCGTTTGGAGCAACGGGCGACAAGTTCGACCCAGCGCTGCACAACGCATTGGTTCAGACTCCGAACCCAAACGTTAAAGACACCGTCATCGCAGACGTGATCGAGTCTGGTTACCAAATTGGTGATCGAATCGTTCGTCCGGCGATGGTGGCTGTCTTCATCCCAGCCGAGGGCTAAAGAACTAGAAAAAGGACTCACCAAAGATGGCTAGTCAGGATTGGTTCGACAAGGACTTTTATAAAGTGCTTGGCGTCGCCAAAGACGTTTCTGACGCCGAGCTGAAGAAGGTCTACCGCAAGCTCGCGCGGCAGTATCACCCGGACTCAAACCCCGGCGACGCTGCCGCCGAGGCACGGTTCAAGGAAATCAGCGAGGCCTACTCGGTGCTGAGCGACCCAGCCCAGCGCAAGGAGTATGACGCCGTTCGCGCCATGGGCGGCGGGGCCAGGTTCACCGGTGGTGCTGGTGGGGCGGGCTTCCCGGGCGGCTTCCCAGGCGGGGCGGGTGGCTTCGAGGATGTCTTTGCCAACCTGTTCGGCAGCGCTGGCGGCCGCGGCGGCAACCCATTCGGCGGCGGCTTTGGCCCACAGCGTGGCCAAGACCTCAGCATGACCACCACGCTCAACTTCATCGACGGCGTCAAGGGCACCACCATCAAGGTGAAGCTTGGCAATAAAGATGTCTCGGTGAACATCCCGGCTGGGGTCACAGACGGCCAAAAGATCAAGCTGCGCGGCAAGGGTCAGGCGTCGCCAAACGGCGGTGAGGCAGGAGACCTAATCATCACCTGCAACATCAAGCCGCACCCGGTGTTCACCCGTGAGGGCAACAACATTCGCGTGACCGTTCCTGTGACCATCGCTGAGGCAGTGCTTGGCGCAACCATTTTGGTTCCGACCCTCGGTGGCGAACCGGTGAAGCTCAAGGTTGCACCAGGCACCCCGAACGGTCGCGTGCTTCGCGTGAAGGGTCGCGGCGTTGAAACCGCGAAGACCAGTGGCGACCTGCTTGCAACAGTCGAGATCGCAGTGCCAAGTCACGTTAGCGACAAAGCCAAGAAGGCACTCGAAGAATTCAACGCCGAGTTGCCAGATGAAGACCCACGCGCAGACATTCTGCTTCGAGCTGGATTGCTCTAGGAATCGCGATGGAACACTACGACGAGAACACCCCGATGTTTGTGATTTCGGTTGCAGCCGAACTGGCAGTTATGCACCCGCAAACTTTGCGTCAGTATGACCGCATGGGGCTCGTCGTTCCAACTCGCACCGGGGGCAAGTCGCGTCGCTACACGATGCGCAACATTGCGCAGCTGCGAGAGATTGCCCGACTAAGTGCAGAAGGTGTGAGCCTCGAAGGAATCAGGCGCATCCTGGAACTCGAGAATCACGCAGCAGAACTTGCACAGCGCGTGCGCGATCTCGAAGCGGCACTCGCAAATGAACTTATGAAACAACCCGGCGCACGAGTATTCGCAGCCGGAGATCAAGGCGTCGTGAGCATTGCTCGCGGTAAGCGACCAACAAAGGAAACGTCAGTTGTTTTGTGGCGCAAGCGGTAGCACCGCTAAGGAGTAACAAATGAATCAACAGAACCAACAGCAGGAACAGAAGTCGGCCCTTGAGCTCTACGGTGTGAATCTCACCGAGATCGCCAAGGCAGGAAAGCTCGACCCAGTAATCGGACGCGATGCCGAAATTCGCCGCGTCTCACAGGTGCTATCGCGCCGAACCAAAAACAACCCGGTGCTCATCGGTGAGCCGGGCGTCGGCAAGACCGCAGTGGTCGAGGGCCTCGCCCAGCGCATCGTCGCTGGTGATGTGCCAGAGAGCCTGAAGGGCAAGCAGCTCATCAGTCTTGACCTCGCGGCGATGGTCGCGGGCGCCAAGTTCCGTGGGGAATTCGAAGAGCGCCTCAAGGCGGTTCTTGCCGAGATCAACGCAGCAGAGGGCCAGGTCATCACCTTCGTCGACGAGCTGCACACGCTGGTTGGCGCAGGCGCTGCCGACGGCGCAATGGACGCCTCGAACATGCTCAAGCCGATGCTAGCCCGCGGCGAACTTCGTCTCATCGGTGCAACCACCTTGGATGAATACCGCGAACGGATCGAACGTGACCCAGCACTCGAACGCCGCTTCCAACAGGTCTTCGTGGGTGAGCCATCCGTGGTCGACACCATCGCAATTTTGCGCGGACTCAAGGAGCGCTACGAGGCACACCACAAGGTGGCAATCGCAGACAGCGCGCTCGTTGCCGCCGCGACACTTTCAAATCGCTACATCAGCGGTCGTCAATTGCCAGACAAGGCAATCGACTTGATCGACGAAGCAGCGTCGCGACTTCGCATGGAAATCGACAGCGCACCTGTCGAGATCGACGAACTTCGCCGCAGTGTCGATCGACTAAAGCTCGAAGAGCTTGCTCTCGAGAAAGAAAAAGACGTTGCAGCAAAAGAACGCCTCGCGAAGTTGCGTGAAGAACTCGCAACCAAGAGTGCAGAACTACAAGAACTTTCGAAGCGCTGGGATCGCGAACGCGCAGAGCTAAACAAGATTGGTGATTTGAAAACCAAACTTGACGCACTTCGCATCGAGGCTGAGCGCGCGCAACGCGAGGCGAATCTCGAAAAAGCATCGCGACTGCTCTACGCAGAAATCCCTGCGCTCGAGAAGCAACTCACCGAAGCCGAGAACGCCGAAGCAAATGACAAAGACCGCATGGTTAACGATCAGGTTGGCGAAGACGACATCGCGGCAGTGGTCAGCGCATGGACCGGCATTCCAACCGGCCGACTGCTCGCAGGCGAATCACAAAAACTTTTGAATCTCGAGCACGAGCTGGGCAAGCGCCTGATTGGTCAGAAACAGGCCGTGAAGGTGGTCAGCGATGCAGTTCGTCGCACCAAGGCCGGCATCAGCGATCCGAACCGACCAACCGGCTCGTTCCTATTCCTCGGCCCAACCGGCGTTGGCAAGACCGAGCTGGCCAAGAGCCTTGCCGACTTCTTGTTCAACGACGAGAAAGCCATCGTTCGCATCGACATGAGCGAATACGGCGAGAAGCACAGCGTCTCGCGCTTGGTCGGTGCCCCTCCGGGCTACATCGGCTACGAAGAAGGTGGCCAGCTGACCGAGGCCGTGCGCCGCCGCCCATACTCGGTGGTTCTGCTCGACGAGGTCGAAAAGGCCCACCCAGAGGTCTTCGACCTGCTGCTTCAGGTGCTCGACGACGGTCGCCTAACCGACGGCCAGGGCCGCACGGTCGACTTCCGCAACGTCATCCTGATCATGACTTCGAACCTCGGTTCGCAGATCTTGATCGACCCAGAATTCACTGATGCCGAAAAGCGCGAAGGCGTCATGCACATGGTGCGTGGCCACTTCAAGCCAGAGTTCCTAAACCGCCTCGACGACATCGTGATCTTTGCACCGTTAGACCGAAGCGAATTGGGCCAGATTGTCGAATTGAACATCGACCGACTTGGCGAGCGCTTGGCGGAAAGGCGCTTGCAGCTTGCAGTCACCCCGGCAGCCCGTGCCTGGCTCGCAGATCACGGCTATGACCCTATTTACGGTGCCCGTCCGCTGCGCCGCCTTATGCAGCAGCAGATCGACGACCAATTGGCGAACCTGTTGCTCGCTGGCTCCATCCATGATGGGTCGATCGTGAAGGTCGATGTTGCAGCCGACGGAGTGCAGTTGATAGTCGAACCTGGCGATGATGAACTCGGTGGAATGAGCGCCTAAACCACAATTGCACTGGGGTCGACCATCGCTAAACTTTGTGCCATGTCTGAAAACAAAAATCGCTCATACGGCCAAGGTGCACAAGGCGAGCCTGAGGCTCCAAAGGCAACTTCGGCAGGCCTGCTGACCCGTCTCCGCTACAACTTTGATAACTCAATCGCCAAGCCTGGTGCTTTCGTGGGTTACATGTTCGCGGCGATGGTCGTGCTATCGATCATTGTCGTGCTTATCAAGTACGCGCTCTATGCGATTCCGTTCCTCTACCAGGGTGACCCGTTGCCAGCGGCAGACTTCAACGTTTTCTGGTCGTCGTTCGCAACCCTGCTAGGTCACGGTGGCGAGGCCACCTGGGCAGATCGAATCGTTGGCGTTCTCTACTGGGCCATCACGATCACCATCACCGGTAGCGTCACCGGTTTCATTGTTGGTGCAATCACTCGCGCCTTCGCAGCACTTCGCAAGGGCAAGAGCCCTGTTGTTGATGACGGCCACACTCTTATTCTCGGATGGTCTAACCGTGTGTTCCCGATTCTCAAGGAGCTTGCGGTTGCAAACGAAAACGTTCGCCGCCCTGTCGTAGTTATCTTCTCGAACAACACCCGAGACTTTATGGAAGACGAGATTGATTCTCGCGCCGAAGGCCTTGGCAAGCTCAAGGTTGTCACCCGCACCGGTGACCCAACTAACCCAACCGACCTCAAGCGTGTAAACGTCTCGACCGCAAAATCGATCATCATTCTCGATTCAGACGACGCCGGCGATGCAACCGTCGTCTCGACGGTTCTTGCCGTCAAGGCCGTAAACGCCAACCCAAACCTCAAGTTGATTGCCGAGGTTGACGACGAGTCGACCGCTGAGGCACTTCAGACTGCAACTCAGGGTCAGGTCATCAGTGTTCGTTCGCACGACATCATCGCTCGCGTTACCGCACAGGCATCGCGCCAACCAGGTCTCGCTGCTGTTGTGCTCGACCTGCTCGATTTCGATGGCGACGAAATCTACTTCCAGAATGTTCCAGCACTTGCTGGCAAGACATACTCGGATGCACTTCTTGCGTTCAACGAGGCCTCAGTCATCGGCGTTGTCGACAACGGCGTTGTGCGAATCAACCCACCGCAGAACACCAAGCTCACCGCAACCACTCAGGTCATCGCGATTGCCGAAGACGACGACAAGGTCGTCTACACCGGTGTCAGCGACGAGCTAGCCAAGCTGAAGGCCAAGCCACGTAAGGAGATCACCCGCAAGGCGGAGCACCTTCTAGTCATCGGCTGGTCTTCTATGGGTCGCTCGGTAGTGACCGAGTTGGCACAGTTCTTGCCTAAGGGTTCGACCGTTCACATCGTTGCCCAGAACA
Organism: uncultured Micrococcales bacterium; assembly: GCA_903893675.1. Taxonomy (GTDB): domain Bacteria; phylum Actinomycetota; class Actinomycetes; order Actinomycetales; family Microbacteriaceae; genus Rhodoluna. Next base: position 7,728 of record CAITNA010000172.1, on the reverse strand, counting down.
AGTACGTCGCGCCTTCACAGCTCGCCGACCTCAAGTTCGGCAATGTGAAGACCACCTTCGCATCTGTCACCGGTGACATCGACGACCTAATTGCCGCTGCTTCTGCGCGCAAGTACAACGAGATCATCATCCTTGGTTATCGCGAGGCAATCTCGCAATCTGAAGCAGACGCACAGACCATGCTGACCATGCTTCAGATGAACCAGTTGTTTGCAGCAGAGGGTAACGGCGTAGACCCAACTCGTTTGGTTGCCGAAATTCTTGATTCACGTAAGCAGGAACTCGCACGCGTTGCTGTTGCGGACGACTTGGTCGTGAGCGACAACCTGGCTGCACTGATGATCGCTCAGATCTCAGAGAACCCGCTGCTCGCGCCTGTGTTCGAAGATCTCTTCGATGCAGACGGCGCTACTATCGGATCGAAGCCAATCGATCACTACGTTCCACTCGGCAAGCCAGTTAGCTTCGGCGAGCTCGTTGCCATTGGTCGCAGCCACGGTGAATCGGTAATTGGTTACCGCGTTGCAGTCGAGGCAGCTCACGACGCAGCAACCGGTGTCGAGCTGAACCCAGCAAAGAGCCACAGCTTCACTCCTGCAGAAGGCGACTCAATCATCGTCATCGGAGACTTGGAATAGTCCTTGGTTAAACAAGCAGCAACAGCCGCCAGCATTTCAAAAGCGCTGGCGGCTTTTGCTTCTCCGGCGAAATCATTCGATCAGGCACGCTACTTCAAAACTGAAAAGGGCGGCTATGGTGATGGTGACAGATTCCTTGGTGTGACTGTTGGGCAAACTCGCATCGTGGCAAAAGAGTTTCAAACTCTGCAGGTTGGCGAATTACAAAAACTTGCAAAATCGAAATGGCACGAAGAGCGTTTGTGTGCACTTTTCATTCTCACCACGCAGTTTGAAAAATCCAAGGATGCTGCGCTCCGCGAATCACATTTTGCAACCTGGCTCGACTGGCTCAATCGCGGCTACATCAATAACTGGGATCTCGTCGATGTCTCTGCGCCTCGAATGGGTGCTCAGCTCGTCGGCAAGAAGTCTGGGCTGGTGTTGCTTCGCAAGCTGGCCAAATCACAAAATCTTTGGCAGCGACGGGCGGCGGTCATTTTGACCTTCGCGTACATCCGAGCCGGGTCTTTCGCCGAAAGCCTTGAGCTTTGTGAGCGACTGGTCGACGACAAACACGACCTGATGAACAAGGCCGTTGGCTGGGTGCTGCGCGAGGTGGGCAACCGCGATGTGGCGGCCCTTCAGGCCTTTCTGGGCGAGCACGCCGCCACGATGCCTAGAACCGCACTGCGCTATGCCATCGAGAAGCGGCCCGAGGCCGAGCGCCGGCGCTGGCTGGCGGCGAAGAATTACAACTAATCGAGGGTGACGACGACCGGTACGTGGTCACTCGGGCCTTCGCCCTTGCGCTCATCCCGCTCGATCGAGGCGCCGGTCACGTGCTCTGCGAATGGCTCGTTGCCAAGCACGAAGTCGATGCGCATGCCCTCGTTTTTCGGAAAGCGCAGCTGCTGGTAGTCCCAGTAGGTGTAGCCCTGCGGCACCAGCGGGCGCACGACATCGCTTAGCCCAAGTTGCTCGAAGGCTTCGAACGCTTGGCGCTCGGATGCGCTCACGTGAGTGCCACCTTCGAATTCCGCGAGGTCCCAGACATCCGTGTCGAAAGGCGCGATGTTGAAATCGCCGACCAGGGCTAGCGGCTGATCTGGCATGTGCTCTTGCCACTCGGCAACGTTGCCGGCCAGGCGGTCGAGCCACTCGAGTTTGTATGCGTAGTGCGGGTCTTCGAGCGAACGACCGTGCGGCACATAGAGGCTCCAGACGCGCACTCCGTCGAAGGTCGCACCGATGGCTCGCGCCTCCTGGTGCGGCTCTTTGCCAAACTCTGGCTGGCCGCTGAAGCCGATCTCGATTTCTTCAGCTGGGATGCGTGATGCAAAGGCAACGCCATTCCACTGGTTGAGGCCGTGAACTACAAGTTCATAGCCGATCGCCTCAAAGGCCTCGCGCGGAAACTGCTCGGGCTTGCACTTTATCTCTTGCATTGCGAGCACATCGATGTCGGCTCGCTGCAGCCAGTCGGTGACTCGGCCAACTCGAGTTCGAATTGAGTTGACGTTCCAGGTGGCTATGCGCATGGCTCAAATTTATCGGCGAATAAACTAAAGCCATGTCTAATCACGCACGCCTGGTCCAACTCGTCAAACAACTCGCAGTGGTCCACGGCCGCGTCACACTCTCAAGCGGCATTGAGGCCGACTACTACGTTGACCTTCGTCGTGCCACGCTGCACCACGAGGCAGCCCCGCTGATCGGTCAGGTCATGCTCGACATGCTCGACGCGGCTGGCATTAACGACTTCGAGGCTGCCGGTGGTCTGACCATGGGCGCAGACCCCGTTGCCACCGCAATCATGCACCAGGCCGCAGCTCGCGGCCGAGCCATCGACGCGTTCGTAGTTCGCAAGGCCGCAAAGGCTCACGGCATGGGCCGCCAGGTCGAAGGCCCCGAGGTCAAGGGTCGTCGCGTCATCGTGGTCGAAGACACCTCGACCACCGGTGGCTCACCGCTGACCGCGGCAAAGGCGCTAGAAGAAGCCGGCGCAATCATCGTGGCCGTTGCCACCGTGGTCGACCGCGACACCGGCGCGCAAAAGGTCATCGAGGACGCCGGCTATCGCTACCTCTCGGCGATCAGCTTGGATGACCTTGGCCTCCGCTAAAAAATCTCTCACTCCGCTAGTTCTGCTTGAGGCGTCAAACTTCTCGGGGTTCTTCGCGTTCAGCATGACTTTCTTGCTGATGCCTTGGATGGCCCTATCGGTCACAGGTTCGTCGGCAAGCGCCGGATTGCTCGTCACCATCACGTCCATCCCAGGTTTGATCATGTCGCCAATCACCGGCTCGATCATCGACAAGTTCGGTCGCAGACGCTATGCCTATGCCGCGCAGTGGATCACCGCGTTGGTTTCGCTCTCGGTGCCGCTGCTTGCCAGCTTTGCGCCGATCAACTTGTTCGCGCTGATTGCAATCGGCACCGCGCGTTCGATCGTCGGCTTTGGAATTGCCTCTGCGCGCAAGTCGCTGGTGCCAGATGTTGCAGATCGCGCAGGCATCACACTTGAGCGCACCAACTCGATTCACGAATCGATTGCCGCTGCCGGTTTTGCAACTGGCCCTGCGGTCGCTGCGTTCTGCCTAACTTTCATGTCTGGCCCGCAGGTGTTTTGGGTGGTCGGTGCACTCGAGGCACTCTGCGGTCTTGCCGCCTGGTTGATTCGCGTTGTCGAAAAGCACGAACCTGTCGATAAAAGCGAGTCGCGCTCGTTCCTCTATTACGCAACTCAGGGTTTCCGCACACTTTTCAAAACTCCAGCAGTGCTGATTGCGTTCATGTCGTTCATCATGCTCGCCGTGATTTACATTCCAATTGAGATGGTCGTGCTACCGCGTTACTTCAACACGCTGCACGACCCGAACGGTCTCGGTCTGCTGCTTACTGTGATGGCGGCTGCCACCTCGGTGTCATCGCTGTTCTTCGAGAAGTTCGCGAAGTGGTTCCAATTCAGTTCGCTGCTGCGCATCGGATTGCTCGGCGTGGCCATCCCGGTTTTGATCATGTCGTTCTTGCCGCCGACACTGGTGATGCTGGCGCTCGGGTTGATTCTCGGTTTCGCGTGGGGTCCGCTCGCGCCACTGCTCAACACCGTGATTCAGCGCAAGGTGCCTGCAAACGAACGCGGCCGTGTCTTCAGCCTCGAGGGCACGATCTGGTCGGGTGGCCCGATGATCTCGATGGTCATCGTTGGCCTCGCCGTGGATGCGTTCCCACTTCACGCCGTTTATCTGACCATCGCACTGCTGACTCTGGCCGCGGCCATCCTGGTTTCATTCAACAAGCGCACACCCGAGTTGAACACGGCCGAATTCGACGACTGAGGGATGCCACAATAGAGGCATGACTTCACACACTAACGTCGCAACTATTCACACCAACCACGGAGATATCAAGCTCTTCCTTTTCGGAAACGAAGCTCCTGTAACCGTAAAGAACTTCATCGACCTGGCAACCGGCGAGAAGACCGGCAAGCCTTTCTACAACGGCACCATCTTCCACCGCATCATCTCGGGCTTCATGATTCAGGGCGGAGACCCAACCGGCACCGGCATGGGCGGCCCAGGCTACAACTTTGATGACGAGCCACACCCAGAGCGCCACTTCAACGAGCCATACATGCTCGCCATGGCAAACGCCGGCGTTCGCAACGGCATGGGCACCAACGGTTCGCAGTTCTTCATCACCGTGACCCCAACCCAGTACCTGCACGGCAAGCACACCGTATTCGGTGAGGTGGCCGACGAGGAGTCGCGCAAGGTCGTCGACAAGCTCAGCAACGTTCCAACCAGCGGCTCAGACCGACCGGTCAACGACGTTGTCATCGAGTCGATCAGCATCGACGCCTAAAAAACTAAGCACGAGAGCCAGCCGATGGTTTGTTACCGACACCCAGATCGCGAGGCAGCCGTAAGGTGCCAGCGTTGTGAGCGATTAATTTGCCCACAGTGTCAGGTCGAAGCATCGGTTGGCTTTCTTTGCCCCGAGTGCGCTGGCGGCACTCAGCGCCAGGTGACCCAACAGCGAGTTCGCGCCAGTCGCGGTTCAACTTCGATCACGACTCTGCTGATCGCAATCAACGTGCTGGTATGGGTTCCCGAATACTTCGCCAAGAGCGCATCCTGGTGGGTCGGCTACATGAGTCAGATCGTGCTGATGCCTGCCAACGTGCCGAACGCACCCTGGACTCTCGTAACCTCTGGTTTCGCGCACGACTGGAACTCGCCGCTGCACCTAGCGGTGAACATGTATTCACTTTTCATCTTCGGTCAGGCGGTTGAACCGTTGCTCGGGCGTGCGCGCTATCTCGCGCTCTACATGATCTCGCTGCTTGCCGGCGGCGTCGGCGTGATGTGGCTCGGCTCAGCAACCGGTCAGACGGTCGGCGCATCCGGTGCAATTTTTGGGCTCATGGGCGCATACGCGGTGTTCCTGCGCACTCTGGGTCAGCCATCCGGTCAGATGCTCGGCCTGATCGCTTTCAACCTCGTCTTCGGCTTCTTCACTTCAGGCATTTCTTGGGAGGGCCACATCGGCGGTCTCGTCGGTGGCGGCATCGTGGCTTGGATTTATGCGCAAACCAGAAAACCCCAGCAGCAGAGCTTGCAGGTGCTCGCTCTTGTTGGGGTTACGGTTTTGCTTGTGGTCGCGGCGATTGTGCGCGCAGGCCAATTCACGACAATTTTCGTGAACTAGAAAAAGAGTTTTGGCTGGTTACTTCCAGCGAGTGGTCATCACGAAACCAACCATTGCAATTGCGAATCCGATGAGGATGTTCCAGTTGCTGAGATTGATTGGGGTTGCTGCACCAAGTGGGTACTGCGCTTCGGTGATGTAGTAGACGAGGATCCAGAGGAAGCCCAGGATCATGAAGCCGAACATAACCGGCTTGAACCAAACCGGGTTCGGGGCGTTCTCGCTCGAGTGATTTTCGGCGGCTGGCTTTGACTTCTTCTTGTCAGACATAGCCATAATTCTACAAGTTAGGCTTGTTTCAATGACAAACATCCTCGTGCTCGACAACTACGACAGCTTTGTCTACACCCTGAACGGCTACCTTCAGCAGCTCGGGGCGCAGACTCAGGTGCTGCGTAACGACGTCGTTTCCGAGGCAGAACTTCCGGCTCTTCTGGCCCAGTTTGATGCAGTTTTGATCAGCCCAGGCCCGGGCAATCCGGCAGAGGCCGGTTTGAGCATCCCAGTGGTGAAGTGGGCAATTCAGACCGGGCAGCCGATTCTCGGCGTGTGCCTTGGCCACCAGGCGATAGCCGAGGCGATGGGCGCGACCGTGCGCGGGGCCGAAGAGCTAATGCACGGCAAGACGTCACAGGTTCACCACGACGGCTCACTTCTTTTCAAGGATGTGCCACAGCCGTTCACCGCAACCCGCTACCACTCACTCGCCGTTGTTGACTCGACAGTGCCTGGCGATTTGGTTGTCACCGCGCGCACCGAGGGCGGAATCATCATGGGGCTGCAGCACAGCAGCAAGCCGATTTATGGCGTTCAGTTTCACCCCGAGAGCGTGCTCACCGAGGGTGGCTATCAGATGATTGGCAACTGGCTCGAGGGCATTGGTCTTGCTGGTGCAGCAGAGCGCGCGAAGTCGCTCAGCCCAATCGTCAAGTTCTAGTTGTTGCAACCCACATACAAGATGACCGCACTCTTCTGCGGTGCCAATCCCGGCAGAATCGACTGATCCAAAACCACGGTGCCCTGCGTTCCGGTGCAGGTCGTCTTGGTGGTAATCGAAACACTGAGTTGCACATCTGGTGCAGTCAGCTGAGCCTTCGCATCGTTGATCGAAAGATTGCGCACGTCAGGCACCATGACCTTGCCATCGGAAATTACAAGATTCACGGTGGTGCCAGGAGTGATCTGCGAATTTGCAGCAGGGTCGCTTGAGATGACCTGACCAGCCGGATAAGTTGCCGACTGGCTCTGCGTGATTGTTCCGAGGTTCAACTTCAACGCGGTGAGTGCCGTGGTTGCATCGGCCTCTGTCATGCCGAGCAGGCTTGGAACGTTAACCGCCTGCGCTCCCGATGAAACATAAACGGTGATGCTGGTGTTCTCAGGAACCTTGGTGCCTGCAGCAGGATCGGTGCTGATCACGGTGTCTGCAGGAATGGTGTCGCTCGCCTGGAAGGTCTTGATAACCAGCAGCTTGTCGCCGGTGATTGTCGAGTATGCGTTCTCAAAAGTTTGGTTCACCACGTCTGGCACGGCGATGCCGCCTTGGCCTGGAGTGATGTTGATGTTGAACGAACCTGCGGTCAGTGCCCAGGCAATCAGGCCGACAACCACAACTGCGGCGGCAGAGCCGAAGCCCCAGAGCAGGCCGGCACGTGGGCGACCGACCTTAGTAATGGCGCTGGTCTCTTCTGAATACTTGGCCTCAACGCCTAGCTTGGCGAACGGGTCTGTGTCTGGCAGGTCGTCGCCCTCGAGCTGAACCTCAGGAATTACCTGGGTCTCGAAGACTTCGCGCTTCTCAACCTTGTGCTCAGGAAGCACGGTGGTTGCGGCGGTGTCTGCACCGTTGAGCAGCTGATCGAACAGCGCATCGGTTGCATCCTTGGTCTCGTCAATCTGCTCGTCGGCAGCTTCTTCGCTCTTTGCGACCGGGGTCTCCTGGGTTGAGCCAGTGGCTGCGAGGGTTATTGGTGAGCCGTTGGCGGCTGCGATCAAGTGGTCGCGGAAATCCTCTGCCGACTGGAAGCGGTCGTCGCGTGCCTTGGCAAGCGCGTGCAGCACAACCTGGTCGAGCTCTGGGGTGATGTATTCGTTGTACTTCGAAGGTGGAATTACAGCTTCGCTCACGTGTTGGTATGCAACCGAAACTGCGGTGTCACCGGTGAACGGCGGGCGACCTGCGAGCATTTCGTAGAGCAGCACGCCGGTCGAGTAAAGGTCGGTTCGTGCATCCACGGTCTCGCCCTTTGCCTGCTCTGGCGAGAAGTACTGCGCGGTGCCCATGATGCCGACGGTGTTCGGCAAAGTTGCCGATGAGTCTGAAACCGCACGTGCGATGCCGAAGTCCATCACCTTCACCTGATCGGTTTCGGTGATCATGATGTTTGCTGACTTGATG
>CAITNA010000171.1 GCA_903893675.1 uncultured Micrococcales bacterium | reverse complement strand
TGTAACGACCAACCCGACCATCTTCGCTGGCGCGCTTTCAAAGGGTGAGGGCTATGGCGACCAGGTCGCCGAGCTTGCAGCCGCTGGTGCAGATGCAGCGAAGGCTGTTTTTGAAATCACCACCCAGGATGTCGCCGAGGCGTGTGACATCTTCAAGGGCGTCTACGCGCACAGCCACGGCTTCGACGGTCGCGTCTCGATCGAGGTAGAGCCAGGTCTCGCCCACGACGCGCACGGCACCGTTGCTCAGGCGAAGCAGTTGTTCGCCAAGGTAAACCGCGAAAACGTGATGATCAAGATTCCTGCAACCAAGGCTGGCCTTTCGGCTATCACCGAGGTAATCGCAGAGGGCATCAGCGTGAACGTCACCCTGATCTTCTCGCTGCAGCGCTACCGCGAGGTAATCGCCGCCTACATCGCTGGCATCGAGCGCGCGGCTGCAAACGGCCACGACCTCAGCAAGATTCACTCGGTCGCCTCGTTCTTCGTCTCGCGCGTCGACACCGAGATCGACAAGCGCCTCACCGCAATCGGCACCGAGCAGGCTCTTGCTCTGAAGAGCAAGGCTGCACTTGCCAACGCGCGTCTGGCATACCAGGTCTTTGAGCAGGAGTTCGCGACCGCCGCTTGGTCGGCACTCGCCGCTAAGGGGGCAAACGTACAGCGCCCACTTATGGCATCGACCGGAGTCAAGGACCCAAACCTTCTCGACACTCTCTATGTAACCGAGTTGGTTGCTAAGCAGCTGGTCAACACCATGCCTGAGAAGACCATGGAGGCAGTGTTTGATCACGGAGTAATTCCTTCTGACTCGATGACCGGTCACTATGCGCAGGCAAAGGCCGTTCTCGACGAGCTCGCTGCAGTTGGCGTGAGCTACGACGACGTAACCGAGTTGCTCGAGACCGAGGGTGTCGACAAGTTCATCGTTTCGTGGAACGAACTGCTCGACTCGGTCACCGCTGCCCTAGACGCAGCCAAGTAATTTTCAACAGAAAGCAAATCAAATGTCACTAAAGGTCGTAGCAGGCGGATCTGCCGCTTCAGCCGTAGCCAGCAAGGTTCCGCAGTTGGTCGCCGACAAGGTTGCCAGCCGCATCCACGGCAAGGACTTCACCCTGTGGGGCGAGGACGCCGAATCTGAGTCTTCGATTCGCCTCGGCTGGGTTGACGCGGCTTCCGTGAGCGCACCGCTGGTAGAGCGAATCCTGGCCCTTCGTGCGGAGTTCGCCTCAAAGGGAGTCGACCGTTTTGTGCTCTGCGGCATGGGTGGCTCATCACTCGCACCCGAGGTCATCACTCGCACCGCAGGTGTCGAGCTGGTGGTTCTCGACTCGACCAACGCCGACCAGGTTGGCCACGCGCTGCACTCGCACATCGAACGCACCGCGATCATCGTTTCGTCAAAGTCGGGTTCGACCGTTGAGACCGATTCGCAAAAGCGTGTCTTCGAGCAGGCCTTTGAGGCTGCCGGAATTGACAAGCGCGACCGCATCGTGATTGTTACCGACCCAGGTTCGCCAATGGAGAAGGCTGCCACCGAGGATGGCTACCGCATCTTCAATGCAGACCCAAACGTTGGCGGTCGCTACTCGGCACTCACCGCTTTCGGTCTTGTGCCTTCTGGTCTTGCCGGCGTCGACATCAAGCAGTTGCTCGATGACGCACAGTCGGTTGCCGCTGCGCTCGCAGCAGATGACGAAAACAACCCCGCGCTTATCCTCGGTGCCGCACTTGGGGCTACCCCGGGTGAATACGGCATTAGTATTTTCGGTATGACCAACCCCTTCACCCCGCCAGAGCGCAAAGCGCTTAGCGATGCCGAACTGGTTGGGCGCCT
>CAITNA010000170.1 GCA_903893675.1 uncultured Micrococcales bacterium | reverse complement strand
GCCGGTGTGGCGCATGGCGTCTAGCAGCTGACCGGTGCGGATCGAGAATCCGGCTTTGGCGGCTGCCGCGGCACCAGAATCGAGGCCATCCTGAACGGCCTCGACGGCCTCATCGAGGGTCAAACCGCCCTGCAGGTGCTGCTCTGGAGCCCAGCGGATTTCGCCGTAAATCACGCCGTCTGCGGCCAAATCGAGCACGAACTCGTGAGCCACGCGGGCCAGGTTGTCGGCCGTCTGCATCACGGCGCAGGTGATGTCGAAGGTCTTTAGGTATTCGACGAGCGATCCAGAGTCGGCGCTTTCGACGAACCAGCGGTCGAGCGCCTCAGGGTCGCGCGAAGGCAGTTCGAGGCCAGGAATATCCTTGGCCAACTCGATGATGGTCGAGGTGCGCAGCCCACCGTCGAGATGATCGTGCAGCGAAATCTTCGGCAGCGACTTCAGGCTCTTGCCGGCTAGGTTCATTGGGTCATTCCTCCGTCGCTGGTCAGTTTCTCGACCAGCTGATTGATTTGATTTGAAAAGTCATTCGGGTATGCAATCGAGTGCGCCTCGGTTAGCGCCACTCCACCATTCGCAAGCGAGTTCACGTCGACGCTGTTCGGTGCAGGTGAGGCCGTAGCGCCCGCGAGCCAAAACGCGATGAAACCATAGAGCGAGTCAGCCGCCTTGGTGCGAACGACAGATGCCAGGATGCGCGGGGCAGCGTCTGACATAGTCGGACGAGTCGCCCAATCGACGTCTGTGCCAATCAGTTGCAAGTTAGTGAAAGAGTCGGTGACTTTCGCAACAGTCGTGAAGTCTTTCGCGGCTACAACAAAGAGTCGATCGACGCCGCGATTGTAAAGCGCAGAAACGGTTTGGCGAATTGCTTCGCTCGCCGGTGCAATCTTCGGAATCGGATAAACGCCGATGAACTTGGTGGCCACACCGCCGTGAGTCGAATAGTAGGCAACGCCATGCTCGAATGCGGTTTTGAGAATCGACTGCACCGGAGTGCTCGGCGAACCGATTGCGATTAGCGCGGCAACCACGTGCGACTGCGAACTCATCGCTGCGAGATAACCCGCTTCGAATGCAGCCTCGCCAATGACGTTTGAGATTGCGTGCACGTTGCTCAGCAGCAGCGGGCTCGACGGCGCAAGGTCAGACATGCTCGGAACAAAACGGTGATCATTGGTGACGAACTGCACCTTCGGATGCAAGGCAGCAACGGTGCGGACATCCTGGGTTAGCCAGTCGCCAGAACCGATGACCAGGCTGCAGCCGCCTGTGGCAAAGGCCGTCAGGCGCTTCTGAGCGTCGCGGTGGGTTGAATTGGCGGTCAGCTCGTCAACGTCGAGGGCGATACCGATGGCCACCTTGGCCTTCTGCAGGGCAACAAAGGTTTCGCGGTTTAGGCCTTGGTCGTCCCAGCCGGCTTGGTCTGCGAGGGCGCAGAGCTTGCCGGCCACGATGGTCGCCTCAGGAACTGGGCTATCTGTGCTGCAGGCAGCCAGCGACAAGGTCGTCGTGGCGGCGAGCAGTGCCGCAAGCAGAGTGCGAATCGTCATGAGTGCCTAGAGCAGGTCGCCGTGACCGGTTGCCTTGAGTGCATCAACCAACGACTTCACGCGCTGAGCGTGCTCTTTAGTGGTGACCAAAAGTGCATCTGGAGTATCGACCACGATGATGTCTTGCAGGCCGATGAGCGCAACGAGTCGGTTGCTCTCCGAAACCAAAATTCCGCTGGTGTGATCTGCCAAAACTTTTGCATCGCCGAGAACCGCAAGGTTGCCGCTTCGACCCTGGGATTGCAATTCAGCAATCGCCGCAAAGTCACCAACGTCGTGCCAGGTGAAATTGCCAGGCACGCAGGCAACAAGCCCAGCAGCTGCTGCAGGTTCTGCAACCGAGTAGTCAATCGCAACCTTCTTGAGGTTGCCCCAGATTCGTTCGACGGCCGCGTTGCGCTGTGGTGTATCCCAGGCGTCTGCGAGTTCGAGAATCGATGCGTGCAACTGCGGTTCGCTCTTAGCCAACTGCTCGAGCAGCAATGCGGCAGGTGCAATAAACATTCCGGCGTTCCATAGGTAGTTGCCCGACTCGACGTAGCGCTTTGCCTTTTCGATGTTCGGCTTCTCGACGAACTTGAGCACGCCCTTCGCGGTGGCGGCACCTTCGATGGCCTCGCCCATCTTGATGTATCCGAAACCAACCGATGGCTCGGTCGGCTCGATGCCGATAGTGACGATCTTGCCGGTGGCTGCTACATCGACAGCCTCACGAACCACGCGCTGGAAGGCTGCGGTCTCGACGATTACGTGGTCGGCCGCGAACGAACCGATGATTACCCCAGGCTCACGCTTTTCCAGGATGGCCGCCGCGAGCGCGATGGCTGCGGTCGAGTCCTTTGGCGACTTCTCGAGAACTAGGTTTTCGGCTTTGAGGTCTTCGAGCTGCTGCATGACGGCGGTTTCGTGAACGTTGCCGGTGACCACCATGATTCGGTCCGCTGGGCTGAGGCCGCGAAGGCGGTCCCAGGTGTCTTCGAGCAGGGTCTGGCCAGAGCCGGTCAGGTCGTGCAAAAACTTAGGTTGGCTGGCTCGAGACAGGGGCCAAAGTCGGCTGCCGATTCCCCCGGCCGGAATGACGCTGTAAAAGCGGTCGATTGGTGCGGTCATAAGAAAAACCTAATCGAATAAAAGGTAAACAGACAGACCGGCCATTTTTGCTGTTTAGACTTGACCCAGGAAATGCTTCATTGTTGAAGAAAATCACCTTAGGAGGGCTTAATTGCCTCAAAAGCCTGCTGGCACTTTGTACCGCGGCAAAGTCGGAATGTGGTCGTGGGTTCTCCACAGAATCACCGGCGTCGCCATCTTTTTCTTCCTTCTAGTGCACGTGCTCGACACCGCACTGGTTCGCCTAGACCCGGCTGCATATAACGGTGTCATCGGCACATACAAGACTCAGATCATCGGTTTCGGTGAGCTCGGCCTGGTCGCCGCCATCTTGTTCCACGCCCTCAACGGAATTCGCATTATTTTGATCGATTTTTGGCCAAAGGGAACAAAGCTTCAGAACGTGATGTTCTGGATTGTTGTAGCCGTCGCCGCGATTTTGTTCGCCGGCTTCGCCCCTATTCACCTGATGCACGTTCTTAGCGAGAAGTAAATGTCAGTAGTCATCGAACAACCTAAGAGCCCGCGCAGCCGCAAGGCCGCCAACTGGGAAAAATACGGCTGGATGTACATGCGTGCGTCTGGTGCCATCCTGTTGATTCTGATTTTCGGTCACCTCTATGTGAACCTGTTCGTCGGCCAGGGCATCAAGTCAATTGACTTCGCTTTCGTCGCCGGCAAGTGGGCAAACCCATTCTGGAAAGTCTGGGACGGTCTAATGCTCTGGCTCGCGCTGATTCACGGCACCAACGGCATGCGAACCATCGTCAACGACTATGCAGAGCGCCCGATGGTTCGCAAGGTTTTGAACTACACGCTGTGGATCGTTTGTGCGGCATTGATCATCCTCGGCACTCTCGTGATCACCACGTTCGACCCATGCATCGACCCGAACGTGAACAGTTACCTGCCTGGCGTTTGCCCAGTCAACTAATCCAAGAATTTCGACTGAACATCGACAAGAAATAGGAATCAATTGTCTAAGCCAACGATTCACCACCACCAGTACGACGTAGTGATCGTCGGTGCCGGTGGCGCCGGCATGCGTGCGGCCATCGAAGCCGGACCACACGCCAAGACTGCTGTTATCTCGAAGCTGTTCCCTACCCGCTCGCACACCGGTGCAGCCCAGGGCGGCATGGCTGCAGCCCTTGCAAACGTTGAGGAAGACAGCTGGGAGTGGCACACCTTCGACACCGTCAAGGGTGGCGACTACCTGGTTGACCAGGACGCGGCAGAGATTCTTGCCAAGGAGTCTGTCGAGGCGGTTATCGACCTCGAGAACATGGGTCTTCCGTTCAACCGAACCCCCGATGGCAAGATCGACCAGCGTCGTTTCGGTGGCCACACTCGCGACCACGGCAAGGCTCCGGTTCGCCGCAGCTGCTACGCTGCAGACCGCACCGGCCACATGATTTTGCAGACCCTTTACCAAAACTGCGTGAAGCTCGGCATCGAGTTCTACAACGAGTTCTATGTTCTCGACCTCGTGATGACCGGCGAAGGCAAGAAGCAGCGCCCAGCTGGTGTGGTTGCTTACGAACTCGCAACCGGTGACATCCACGTATTCCAGGGCAAGAGCATCGTGTTCGCAACCGGTGGCTTCGGCAAGATCTTCAAGACCACTTCGAACGCACACACTCTCACCGGTGACGGCGTCGGCATTGTCTACCGCAAGGGTCTTCCACTCGAAGACATGGAGTTCTACCAGTTCCACCCGACCGGCCTCGCCGGTTTGGGCATCCTGTTGTCTGAGGCTGCTCGTGGTGAAGGTGGAATTCTTCGCAACGCATCGGGCGAGCGTTTCATGGAGCGTTACGCGCCGACCATCAAAGACCTCGCACCGCGCGACATGGTTGCGCGTGCGATGGCGAACGAGGTGCGCGAAGGTCGCGGCGCTGGCCCAAACAAGGACTACGTTCTGCTCGACCTCACTCACCTTCCACCAGAGGTAATCGACGCGAAGCTTCCTGACATCACTGAGTTCGCACGCACCTACCTCGGCGTCGAGCCATACACCGAGCCAGTGCCAGTGTTCCCAACCGCGCACTACGCAATGGGCGGCATTCCGACCAACATCAAGGCCGAGGTTCTGCTCGACAACAAGACCGTTGTTCCAGGCCTCTATGCCGCCGGCGAGTGCGCCTGCGTGTCGGTTCACGGAGCCAACCGCCTCGGCACCAACTCGCTGCTCGACATCAACGTCTTCGGCAAGCCTTCAAGCCTCGACTTCGGTGCCGACTCGACTCTGCCGGTCACCACGGTTCAAACCATTTAGCCCAGGCGATTAGCGGGGCAG
>CAITNA010000169.1 GCA_903893675.1 uncultured Micrococcales bacterium | reverse complement strand
TCCATGGGAATCTGCAAATAGCCGACCACCCCCAGATCAACAGGGGTAAGCACTGACTCGAAACCGGTGGCATCTGCGCAACTCTGCTGCATCGAAAACGTAGACGCCCGCGTTGACCTCGAGAATCTCAAGTTGGTCGTCATTCGCATCGCGGTGTTCCACGATCGATTCGAAGCGGCCGTCGGCGTGACGAACGATTCGTCCATAGCCGGTTGGGTCATCCAAGACAGCGGTAAGGATGCTGGCTGCCGCACCAGTTTCGAGGTGCTCGTCGAGAAGCGCCTCGAGGGTCAGCACGTCGAGCAGCGGAACGTCGCCGCTTGTGACAACCACTGCCCCGTTGAAATCTGCAGGAAGCGCGGTGAGTGCACACTCGACGGCGCGACCGGTGCCAGGAATCTCATCCTGTTCGACGATCGTGCTGCCCGGGTGGAAAGTGTTGATGTATTCGCCGATCGATTCCTTTTCGTGACGAATCACAGGAATCACGAACATCGGGTCGAGGCTCTTGGCGGTGACGAGAACGTGGCCGAGCAGCGGCAATCCGGCGAGCTCGTGCATCACCTTTGGCTTGGCGCTCTTCATGCGAGTGCCCGCTCCGGCGGCCAGCACGACTACTGCTAGATGCTTCTCGGCCATGCCGCCCTTTCTTGTTGCTTGCTGCCCCACCAGGACTCGAACCTAGACAAGAGCCTCCAAAGGGCCCGGTGCTGCCATTACACCATGGGGCAATGCGGGCTCTCGCTCGCACGCCTCTAGTCTGCCAGATGTGGCGCGGCTGCTGGCTGTTAGCCTTGCCGCATGCTCAACCCCCGCCCCTATTGGAACTTCGACGACCCGGCCGCCTCCGAGGCGGTTTTTCGCGAGCTGCTCGAAACCACCACGGATGAGATTGACCGCGTAATCGTGCAAACTCAAATCGCGCGTGCCCTCGGCCTGCAAGGCAAGCTCGAAGAGGGCATCGCCCTGATCGACACCATCCCGGCGTTTGATGAGGCAACCGTTGCTTGGCGTGCCATCGAACTTGGGCGGCTATACCGGTCGAGCGGCAATGTTTCTTCGGCTCAGTTGCAATTCATCGTGGCGATGACCGAGAGCGACTCGTATGCCGAGGATGGCGACGACCATGAAGACCCGATGCTCGAGTTTGTGCACATCGATGCCATGCACATGTACGCACTGACCTTGCCTACCGAAGACCAGATTGAAATCACCAAGGCCGCGATTGCAAAAGCCTCGAATTCGAACCCGATCGCGATGAGCTGGCTTCCTTCGCTTCAGAACAACCTCGGCATGGCCTACTCGGAACTCGGCGATTGGCAGAACGCCTATGTCAATTTCTTGAGTGCGCTCGAAGACGCTCGCGAGTTCAGCGACGACGGCAAGGTATTCATAGCCCGCTACATGGTTGGTTGGGCACTGCGCAATCTTGGTCGCACCGACGAAGCCCTTGAGTGGATGACCACCCTGCACGAAGACCTCACCGCGGCCGGTCGCAGCGACGAATATGTGAATGCCGAGCTGGCAATCTTGCGCGGCGAATCAGCCGCTAACTAACCAAGCTTCTCAGTGAGCTCGAGCCACTCGAGTTCGAGTTCTTCGCGCTTCGAGTTCATTTCGGTTTGCTTCTGCCCGAGCGCAGCCAATCCGGCATAGTCGCCCTGATCGTGCGCGGCCATCACCAAGTGCAACTCGGTCTCATCGGCAGCCAGCTTCTCGAGCGCGCGCTC
>CAITNA010000168.1 GCA_903893675.1 uncultured Micrococcales bacterium | reverse complement strand
GATGAAAATTGCCGGCGGTGTCGTGACCGCGATTGGTTTGGTTGCGCTTGCGGTGTCTGCGATTATGTTGCGCACGAGAATGCGTGTGAAAAGAACCAGGGGAGTTCGAGTTGCGATTTAGTGAGAACGAATTGCTAGAGCGAAATCTCTAGCTAAAGATGACGGTGCGATCACCGTCGAGCAGCACTCGGTGTTCTGCGAACCCGCGCACGGCGGTGGTGAGGGTCTGCGACTCAACGTCTTGACCAATTGAAACGAGCTTGGCCTTCGAATCGTCGTGCTCTACGCGAACTACGTTCTGCTCGATGATTGGGCCTTCATCCAAGTCGCTGGTGACGAAGTGCGCGGTGGCACCGATCAGCTTCACGCCGCGAGCGTGTGCCTGGGCATACGGGTTTGCACCTTTGAAGCCAGGCAAGAACGAGTGGTGAATGTTGATGATTCGGCCGGCGAACTCGTCGCAGAACTCCTGCGACAGAATCTGCATGAAGCGGGCGAGCACGATCAGCTCGACACCGGTTGCTTTGATGTAGGTGCGCAGCATCTGCTCGAATGCCCGCTTTTCGGCATCCGAGGAAATCGCGTGCGTCTCGAACGGAACCGAATAGAACTCGGCGAGCGAGCCCAAGTCTGGATGGTTGCCGAACACGGCAGGAACCTCTATCGGCAGCTGGCCCGAACGCTGACGGTAGAGCAGGTCTCCGAGCGCGTGGCCGGCCTTCGAAACCAAAACCAGGGTCTTCATTGGGCGACCGACGGTGTCGAGCACCCAGTCGGCGCCGAGGTTCTCTGCGATTGGGCGAATCAGCGCCTCGAACTCGGCCCGATCGACCGCGGCCTCGACCTGCAGGCGCATAAAGAAGCGGCCGGTGTCGTTTGACGAGTATTGGTGAGATTCGGTGATGTTGCCGCCGCCAGCCAGGATGGCCCCAGAAATGGCGTGAACGATGCCTGGACGGTCGTGGCAGACCAGGGTGAGAACCCAGTGGTCTGTTGAGGCGGTCATGGCGACAAGTCTATTTGTCGAAGGAATCGTCGCGGCCTTGGCGGCTTTCTTCGACGATCTTGATGGTGATGTAGACACCAAGGGCGAGCCCGAGAACGACCATTCCGATGCCGATGAACAGGGCAAGACTTGGCATTTGCTGTCCTTTCGGCTCGAAGTTCCCCCAACGATTTTGTTCAGTCTAACGAACATCCGGTTTCGTCTCGGCGGCAACACGGCGGCGGGTAAAATTGGGGGCATGACCTCCTCAAAACTGCCTTCAACCTTCAATATGCCGCTGGTCGAAACTGACCCAGAAATCGCTGCAGTTTTGCAGGGCGAGCTCGACCGTCAGCGCGGATTCCTCGAAATGATCGCTAGCGAAAACTTCGTTTCGCGCAGCGTGCTCGAAGCTCAGGGCTCGGTGCTCACCAACAAATACGCCGAGGGCTACCCAGGCAAGCGCTACTACGGTGGCTGCGAGGTCGTTGACATCGCCGAGAACCTCGCTCGCGACCGCGCGAAGGAACTCTTCGGAGCAGAGCACGCAAACGTTCAGCCACACTCGGGTGCGAGCGCAAACGCCGCAGTGCTCATGGCATTGGCAAACCCTGGCGACCGCATCCTAGGTTTGGAACTCGCTCACGGTGGCCACCTCACTCACGGTATGAAGTTGAACTTCTCTGGTCGCATGTATGAAGCGCACTCGTATGAGTTGAACCCAGAAACTTTCTTGATCGACATGGACATCGTGCGTGCCCGTGCCCACGAAGTGAAGCCTGCTGTGTTGATTGCCGGCTGGTCGGCATACTCGCGACACCTCGACTTCGCGGAGTTCCGCAAGATCGCCGATGAGGTTGGCGCAAAGCTTTGGGTGGACATGGCTCACTTCGCAGGTTTGGTTGCAAGCGGTTTGCACCCATCACCTGTTCCATACGCGGATGTGGTTTCAACCACCGTTCACAAAACCCTCGCCGGACCTCGCTCTGGTCTGATTCTTTGCAAGGCAGAGTTCGCCAAGAAGATTGACTCTTCGGTGTTCCCAGGCCAGCAGGGCGGACCGCTGATGCACGTGATTGCCGCCAAGGCAGTGGCATTCAAGGCCGCTATGGGCCCAGAGTTCAAAGACCGCCAGCAGCGCACCATTGACGGTGCCAGCATCATTGCTGAGCGTCTGACCCAGGCCGACGTTGTCGGCAACGGCGTTTCGGTGCTCACCGGCGGAACCCAGGTTCACCTGGTGCTCGTCGATCTGCGCAACGCACCAATCGACGGCAAGCAGACCGAAGACCTGCTGCACCAGGTTGGCATCACTGT
>CAITNA010000167.1 GCA_903893675.1 uncultured Micrococcales bacterium | reverse complement strand
GCCTGCGCTCGATGCCTTCTTCGCGTCGTCGAGTGACCCGATGTTCGAGCGAACCGGAACCAGTGGCTCGCGGTCGGTTGCGATGAACTCAATCGGCATAGTTGCGTCAGGCAGTTCTGCGTTGAACACCACGCGGTCGCCAACTGGGTCGACCAACACGATGTCGCCGTCGACCAGTTGCGCGGCGTCGCCGCACGAAACCACAGCGGGAATCGAACGCGAACGACAGATGATTGCGGTGTGCGAGGTCGGGCCACCCTTGAGGGTGATCACGCCGACAACAGCCCTGGTGAACTGCGCGGTGTCAGCAGGTGAGAAGTCGTCGCCGACGATTACGTATGAACCACTGGTTGGCAGCTCGAGCCCGACCTTGATGCCCGCGAGGTTTGCCTGCACGCGCTTCGAGATGTCTTGCAAATCTTTCACGCGCTCGTCGAAGTCTGGGTCGCCACCGAGCAACTCGGCGAACTCGTTGACCGCGAGTCCATAGGCCGCCGCAGCAGACCAGCCATCAGCCAGGTGGCCATCGGCTACTTCGAGAAGCTCGTCGTCTTCGAGCAAAAATTTGAGCGCTTCAAAAATGTCAGCAGAGGTTTCGTCAGATGCGGCTGCCAGCTCAGCCAAGTGAGCAGACACGGATGCGATTGCCGCCTTCAGTGCAACGCGCTCGGCTTCGGCACCTTTTGTTGATTTGGCGAATTCTGGAAGCGCCTGCATCGGAGCCACGCGAAAGACTTCGGCGACCACTGCGTTTAGACCAACGCCTAGGCCCGAAAGCACCTGCCCCTTATTGAGCCCCCGCATTGCTGAGCCTTAGCCCTTTAGGAAGTCTTGGATCTGGGCTGCGATTTCGCCGGCCTGCGCGACATCCGCAGTTTCGATCTCGACAGTCAACTTCTCGCCGGTCTTGATCTTCAGGGCCATGAGGCGAAGTGCCGAGTTCGCCTTCGCGAACTCCTCGCCTGGGCGACCGATGGTTACCTCGAGGCCTGACTCCTTGACCAGCTTCACAATCTGGCCGGCTGGGCGGGCGTGCAGGCCGATTGGGTCGAGAACTTCAACTTCGAGAGAAAACTTGCTCATAAATGCGGTCTTTCGTGTTGCGAGGGCCTAGATTGTGTTCTTAAGTGTGTCAGGAATGGCCACATCCCGCCAATCGAGCAGGGCCAAAAGCCCGGCTCCCATGGTCATCAATGGTGATGTCGGCCCATCTCTGAGGACTTTTCGGTGTTTTGGACCCCCAAAATACCCCACAAATTAAGTGTCAATTTTTGATAACGCTTTGTGCTTAAGTCCCAGATTCCTGGCCCTGCCTTCACTAGCCTTTGTTCTAAGCCCCGTCAGAGGGGCACTACCGGCAATGGCGACGGAAGGGTTAGGCGCATGAGCCTTATCAACGAAGGAGTAGTTCGTTGAGCACCCCAATCACGATCGAATCGATCGTTCTCGTCGACATCGACGCCGCCACCAAAGAAGAAGCCACTCGCTTGCTCGCGCAGCGTCTCGTTGACGCCGGTCGCGTAACAGACATCGAAGGATATCTGGAAGCGGTTGCAAAGCGCGAAGAGCACTTCCCAACCGGCATCGAGGGGGGCATCGCGATTCCGCACGCACAGAGCGACTTGGTGGTAACCCCATCCGTGGCGGTTGCAACTTCATCAAAGGGAATCGACTTCGGAGCCGACGACGGCCCATCGACCCTCATCTTCTTGATTGCCGCTCCGGCATCTGGTGACAGCGCTCACCTCGAAATTCTTGGATCGCTCGCTCGCAAGGTGATGCACGAAGAGTTCTGCGACGAATTGCGCGCAGAGAAGAACCCAGCGGCGATTGCTGAAATCGTCACCAGAGAGGTACAGAAATAAAATGGCGAAAATCGTAGGAGTTACCAGCTGCATTACTGGTATCGCACACACATACATGGCGGCCGAGGCTCTCGAGCGCGCCGGAAAAAAGCTTGGTCACGAAGTAACTATCGAGACCCAAGGCTCTGCAGGAACGATTCCTCTGAAACCAGAAGTAATCGCTGCTGCAGACGCAGTTATCTTTGCCGTCGACCTTGAGGTCAAGGATCGTTCGCGATTCAACGGCAAGCCTTATCTTCAGGTCGGTGTAGCCAAAGCAATGAAGGGCGCAGAAGACCTGATCAATGAGGTGCTCGAAGGCGCAGCAGCCGGCACCGCCGCCCTAGTTGGCGACGGCAAGGATGCAAGCCCGAAGGCGGCGCCAAAACCTGCAAAGGTTGACGGCGGCAATGGCAACAAGGGAGGACTCTTCGGAGGCCTCTTTGGCAAAAAGAAATAACCCGAACAGACAATAGGGTCTGGTCGGCGCAACACTTCAACTAAGGAGAAGAAGTAGTGGCAGGTACAGGTAACAAAATTCGCCAGTGGCTTATGACTGGTGTTTCATACATGATCCCGTTTGTTGCTGCAGGCGGTATCTTGATCGCTCTCGGCTTCTTGCTGGGTAGCGCAGCTCACGGCACTGACGGAATCCGTGCTTACGACGCAGCCAAGATGAACGTCGCTGTTGACGCAGCTGGCAACGTCACCGGATTCAACTACGCAGACCTGGGCAACTGGGCATTCATCATCTTCTGGCTTGGAAAGGCAGCATTCGCGCTGTTCGTTCCAGTGCTGGCAGGTTACATTGCTTACGCAATCGCTGACCGTCCAGGTCTTGCACCTGGTTTCGTAGCCGGTGTTCTGGCTACCGGTCTCGGCAGCAACCCACTTGGCACTGGCACCGGATTCCTCGGCGCTATCCTCGGTGGTCTGCTTGCTGGTTTCGTAGCACTGTGGATTAGCCGTTGGAAGGTCGCTAGCTGGATCCGTCCGTTGATGCCAGTGGTAATCATCCCGCTGCTCAGCTCGATCGTCACCGGTGTTGTAATGGTTGTCGTTCTTCAGAAGCCAATCGGCGCACTGATGACTGGCCTGAACAACGCACTTACCAGCATGGGCACTGCTCAGCTCGTAGGCCTCGGTATCGTTCTCGGTCTGATGATGGCATTCGACATGGGTGGCCCAGTTAACAAGGTTGCTTACGTCTTCGCTACCACCGGTTTGACCACTGCACTCGCAGGCACCGACGCCAGCGCGCCTCAGTACAAGGTGATGGCAATCGTTATGGCTGCAGGTATGACCCCTCCATTGGGTCTTGCTCTTGCAACCGTTCTTCGCAAGAAGCTCTTCACCGAGTCGGAAATCGAAAACGGTAAGGCAGCTTGGTTGCTTGGTGCATCGTTCATCTCGGAAGGTGCGATTCCATTCGCAGCTGCTGACCCAATCCGCGTGATCCCATCGATCATGATCGGTTCTGGTGTAACCGGTGCTCTCGTTGCACTGTTCGGCAACACCCTTCCAGCCCCACACGGTGGAATCTTCGTATTCCCACTGGTCGGCTCACCATTGACCTACACCCTTGCAATCCTGGTCGGCACCGCCGTTACCGCATTGCTCGTTGTTGTAGCCAAGGGCCTCGGCAAGAAGTAAATAGTTCCAAAACGAAAGCACCCGTCGAAAGGCGGGTGCTTTTGCTTAACCTGTCTACTTTTCTAGGATGCACATCCCAGCGTTTTTAGTAGGTGCAGTGGTAGAGCTCGCCGAAGATGTTCGACGAAACGTGCTTGCAGTCATTCAGAACGTGCACCGCGATGCGCTCGGTGTTGCCAGTGAGGCCGCGCTTGTCCCAGCCGCTTTCGTAGATCACATATTGAATTTGCTTTTCGGCAATCAGCTGCTTGAATCTCTCGAGCGTTGGCACGGGGTCAAAACCGCTGAAGCCGCCAATCGGCATAACCTCTAGCCCTGAGATGTTCATGATTGGCGCGGCAACTTGAGCGCCGAAAGTCGCAAGCGGATACTCCGGGTGGCCAACCAGGTTCGCGGCCAAGAACTTCTCGAGTTGCTTTGTGGCCGCGATGTCTTGTTTTGCATTGCGGTGTTTCACATGTGTGCCGCGCGCGCCGACGTGTTTGGTGGTCACCACGCGAGCCCATTTGGGCAGTTCTGGCCCGGCCACCGGGTTGGTTGGCGCAGGGCGGTTAATGGTGTCGATCGACCAGGCGGCTGGGGTTACAACAAGCACCACTGCAAGAACCAAGCCGAGCAGGCCTCGGCGCTCAGGCAGCAGGCCGAAGATCACCACAAGCAAGGCCAGGGCCACGAACGGAAGCCACGACATAACCGGGAAGTAACCCGTGTAGGCGTTGTTGATCAGGAACGCCGAAATTGCACCGACCAGCCCAACCAGGATGAACATCCAGGCCTTGCCGTGACTGATCAGATAGGCCACCACGAGCGCGATCGGCAGGGCGATGATTGCCGTGTAGTACTGGTGCATGCCAGCCACGAAAGAGTATTCCAGGTAGAACAGCACGAACGAAACACCGGCAAGCACCAGAGTTGAGTCGAACTCTTGAACCAGGAACAGCACAACCAGGGCAACCGCGGCGGCGGCAATCAGCCAGGCAATCTGTCCAGCATCCTGGATGTTGAATAGGCGAAGCGGCCCTCCCTCGCCAGCAAACTTCGGCGTGAACGAACGGTAGAGGTTGGGGTCGTTGGTCGCAGATAGTCGCCCGAGTGCGTTGTAGCCGAAGACCATTTCCCACGCAGAGTTCTTTAGTGTGCCGCCAACATATGGGCGCGCACTAGCCGGAGTCAAAGTGACGATGACGATCCAAAGTAGGGACAGCGCGAGACTGCTCGCACCTGCAATCAACAGGTCGACAATCTTGGTCATGCGACTCTTATCGGCGACGGTGAACCACGCGATGATGAGAGCTGGCCAAAGCACCCACGCTTCGATCATGTAGGTCTGGAACGCGAAGCCAATCCAGAGCCCCGCGAAAATCAGTTGCGAACGCTTGCCCGTTTGCAGCGCAACAACAGCGCGGTGAAAAGCGAGTGCCATGTAGAGCAAGAAGAATGACTCTGGCTCGTTCGATCTAGCAACCGCAGAAATGATTGGTGTTGCGATGATGATCAACCCGGTCGCGAGTGCGACTGCGTCTGCAAGTGCATCCGAGGCGGTGTTGAATTTTGCGATGCGACGACCAGCAAGTGCAATGGCGATGACTGCACCGATGGTGGCCAGGCCGTTTGGTGCGATGACGGTCACATCATGGAAACCGAAGAGTCGAATGAAGATTGCGGTGATCCAGTAAGAGCCAGGAATCTTGTCGAGGCTGACTGTGCCTGCCGGATCAACTGCGCCGAAGAGCCAGTCGGTGAAGTTGTGACTCATGGAGTGCGCGACCGTGGCCTGATAGGCCGAGACCTGAAGTTGCGGGTAGTTATAGAAGTAGATGAACCCGCCGGCGATGGCCAAGATTGCGAGCACCGAAGCTAGGCGCAATTGGGCTGCAGAAATCTTCACTCGCACAGAGTTATAGAAAAGTCTGTGAGTTTGCTTACCGCAGCAGGCCCGAGAGGCTGAATTTCTGGGCTTTGCGCAGGCTCTCTTCAATTAGACGCAGAATCTTCGGGCGGTGAAGCAGCTGGTCATCCTTGGTTTCGCTCAGGTGCCAGGTCGCCTGCTCTAGGTAGCGCAGCTTGACGTGCAGGTCGATCAACTCGAGGTCGCGCTCGCTCGGGCCGGCCTCGCCAAAGTAGGCCGCAACGTAGGCGGCGATCAGTTCGCGGTGCATCGCCTTCTTCTCGGCCATCAGGGCGTGGATGGTGACGCCGAGTTCAAAGAACTTCGAACCCCAACCGGCCTGAGCCCAGTCGATGAGCACAGCGCGTTCCGGCTGATAGACCACGTTCGACAGGTGCGAGTCGCTGTGAATGAAGGTCATATCGTCGCGCGAGAGCTCATATGCCTTGAGCTCGCGCTGCAGGGCACGCGCATACTTGATGAAATCTGCGCTGAAGTCTTCGGCATTCGCCTTGGCGAACACCGGCTTTAGCACGCGAGCCGAGTTCCACTCAGCAAGTTTGTTCTTGGCATCCTTTTCGAATGCAACGTGAAGTTTGTGCTGTGCCTCTGCAAGCTGAGCGGCGTGCTTTGGCAGCGCGTTGCCAACCACGATTTCGCCATCGATGTAGAGCAGCGCAATCATTTCGAAGCTGATGAACTGCTGACGATTAAACGGAGTCGGCGAAGCAATCTTCTTGTTGCGAAGCAGAATCAGGTTGTCGATCTCGCGATCGAACGCTGCAATCAAACGCTTGTTGCGGCGAACGGCTTTGTAGACGCGCGAGATGCGAGTGTTGATGACCGTGATGGCCTGCTGGTTGAAACGCTCAACGGTGAAAGTCTGTGGGTCGTCGATGCGATAGAGGGCGGCGCGAATCTCTCGAGGAAGAGTCTCGAAGTTGATTGCCTTGGCCATGCCCTTAGTTTAACGGAAGGCTGATTTTCAGTCGCAGACCGCCGAGCTCACTCGGTTCGAGGATCAGCGTGCCATCGTGGGCCTCAACGATCGAGTTCATGATTGCCATGCCAAGACCGGTTCCCCCTGAAGTGCGACTGCGAGATGCATCGAAGCGCTGGAAACCTTGGATGCCCTTGGCATAAGCGTCGGCAGGAAGCCCAGGCCCGGCGTCTTCGACTACAAGCACCGCGCGCTTGCCCTGCTTGGAAAGGCTGACCCGAACGGCGGCATCGGCTGGTGTGTGTCTGTGGATGTTGCCGATGGCGTTGTTCAGGAGGCGACTCAGCAGCTCCTCTGAGCCGGCAACTTCGAGGCCAGGGGCGATCTGGCGGGTGATTTCGCGCTTCTGGTCGATGGCGGCGAGGTCATCAGTCGCCTGTTCGGCAAGCGCAGAAAGGTCGACGGGCTCAAAGCTGTTGCTCGAAATCGAGCCCACCTCGGCCAACTCGAGCAGCGACCCGATGGTCTGATCCATGCGATCGACCTGCTCGACAATGCGCTGATAGGCCTTCTTGCGGCTGGCTTCGTCGGGCTGCTGCCCACCGGCGAGCATCTCGGCATAGCCCTTGATCACGGTCAGGGGCGTGCGCAGCTCGTGCGAGGCATCTCCCATGAAGTTCTGCATCGACTTGCGGGTATCGCGCTCTTGGTCGGCGCTCGACTGCAGTGTGCGAACCACGGAACGCAGGTCGAGGCGCACCAGCACGGTAATGATCAGACCACCGACCACCACGGCAATCAACGCCATGATGGCAAGCGAGTTTAGGTTCTTTTCGTGGTCATCGATGATGTTGTCGACGTCGGCCGCGAGCAATACAAAGTCGGTGTCTTTGAGCGTGACCATGCGAAGCAGGTAGGGATTCTTGGCCGAAATTAAAACCGGGTTCACGGATGCACGTGCCGCAACCGATGGCGAAGGCGGCGTGATGATCTGCACCGAGCTGTCGACCATCGGAGTTAGTTGGCCATCCGCGGTTAAGAACTCGACGGTCAGCGGCGCACCATAGTCATCGGCCAAAAGCAGAACTGCGCTCAGCGGGTCGGCGCTGGCCTCAACCTTTTTCGCCAAATGATTCAGTGCGGTCTTTTCTGCAGAGATGCGATTCGAGAAGTCGCTTTCAATCAGCGAGTAGCCGCCGAACACAACGGCGATGGCAAGCAGCAAAATGCCAGCGACCGTGTATTTCGTGATTAGTTTCATTACTTATCAACGATAGAGAATCCAACACCGCGAACGGTCTTGATTCCTTGCCATTCGTCGGTGTGCAGTTTCTTGCGCAGATAAGAGATGTATGTGTCGAGCACTGTGACATTGGTGGCCCAAGTGATGTCCCAGACGTTGTCTAGCAGCAGGCTCTTGCTTGCCACCTTGCCATCGCGCTGCATCAGCTCAAGCAGCAGCTTGAATTCGGTGGGCGAGAGGTCGACTGGTTCGCCGTCTCTGGTCACGGTGTGGGCATCCTCGTCGAGCTCGATCGGGCCACAGGTGAGAATGCGCTTGCCCGCAGGCTCGAGGTGCTTCAACCTGGCACGGATGCGCAGCACGAGCTCTTCGAGACTGAAGGGTTTCTTCACATAGTCGTCTGCCCCGGTGCGGAACCCTTCGACGACATCGGCCTTGTCTTGGCGGGCGGTGAGCAGGATCACCGGAATTTCGATGCCGCTTGCGCGCATGCGCTCGAGCAGCTCGAAGCCGTTGACCTTTGGCATGTTCACATCGCTCACGACCAGATCAATGGTCTGCTCGTGAAGCAGGGTCAAGGCGCTGCGGCCATCGTTGGCAACTTCTACGTCGAAGCCGGCAAGCCCTAGGGCGTCGGCGAGCATGTCGCGCAGCCCTGCTTCGTCATCGACGATAAGTAGTCTTGGTTTAGCCACGAGGCAAGCCTATGTTCCGAATTTTGTACATTTCGGAATCCAAGGAATGCCGACTGATTTTCAAAGACTTTTCTAAGGACTGGTCTGCCAGTCTTTCTCTCGAGGCAATCAACCTCGGAAAGGTTTCAAAATGAAACTAAGTAAGACCGCAGCAGTTCTAGCACTGTCTGTCGCAGCCGCAGTAGGCCCTCAGCTTTCTGCATTCGCAGACACCAACACCGCGCCAGCTCCAAGCCCAAGCGCCTCGGCAAGCGCACCAGCAGCTCCTCACTCTGGCCTCACCAAGGCAGAGCGCGATGCATACCGTGCAGCAATGGCTGCATACAAGACCGCGATGACCTCATTTAAGGCAGAGCACACCACCTTCGTTCAAGCGATGCAGGCTTTCCACGCTGCTCAGCAGGCTTACTCGACCGCGCGCAAGCCGATCAACGAGGCGTTCAAGGCAGCGGTTGCTTCGGCGAACACCGCATACCAGGCAGCAATCGCAGCAGCCACGACCGACCAACAGAAGGCCGACGCAAAGGCAGCTCGCAAGGCCGCAGTCACCGCGGCAGCAGCAGCTCGTGACGCAGCAATTGCAGCGCTTGGCGCAGCACCTGTGAAGCCAGTCAAGCCTGTTGCTCCGGTTCGCCCAGTCAAGCCAACACCTACTGCAACACCTTAAGGTTTCGTAGTTGATCTCTCCTAGATAAGGAAATCCCCCGACCGATTGGCCGGGGGATTTCCTTTTATCTGGGTTTAGTAACCGAAGGTGATCAGCACATCTACGCGACGTGCGTCAGGACCGGTCTGTGGCAGGTTGCCGTGTGGCTGCAGCACGAAGGTTGCGTTCACACCGAGCGACTTCAAGAACGCAGCTACCGAGTTGTTTCGAGCGATCGAAAGCTTCTCGTCGATTGCGGTGCTTGCAGTCTTTGCAACCCATCCGTGAAGAGTCACAGTTGCCGGCATCGAGTTGCGCTTGATCTGTGATGCCAGGGTCTTCAGCGCAGTCTGTGCGGCTGAGGTCAACTTCGATGAGTCTCCACCGAAGTAAACCGCAGCGTTGGTTGCACCAGCGCCTGCGATGACACCAATGCTGACTCGACGAGTCTGGTCATCGTTGGTGGTTCCTTCGGCCTGGATGGTGTAGCCGCCAGCAGGCAACGTGAACGGGACTGAAACCAGTCCGCTGAAGTTACCGTTTGGATCGGTCTGCAAAGTTCCAAGCAGCATGGTCTTGGCGAAGAGCCAGATGTTGACGATGGTGTTTGGCTTGAAGCCGGTTCCGGTGGTGCGCGCGAAGAGGCCTGGAATCAGAACGACGTTGCCATCCTTGTTCAGCTTCGACTCAACGCCGGCCTCACTAGTTGCTGCCAGGGTCATGGTCCAGCCATTTCCAGTGACGATCAAGCCGGTTCGACCTGCGTTAGGTGCGATGGTTGCCGGAACCGGGCGGAAGTTGTGAGTTGCGAAACTTCCACCTGGGGTCACGGTGATTGGGTTTGGGTCCTTAACCAGGTTAGGGACAATCGGTGTTGAAGGGGTCGCTGGGGCGGCCGCCGCAACAATGGTTAGGGTGTATGTCACGATGTGAGTGAATCCGCCCTGGGTGTATGTCACGGTGATGTTGCCGTTGTAGGTCACCAACGGGATACCTGTAATTTCACCAGTGAGGCTGTTGATTACAAGACCCGAAGGCAGGCCTGTTGCCGACCAGTTGCCCGACGTCATGTTGTTTACAAGCAAGAGCTGCTGGTAGTACGCAGTGCCCTGAGTTCCACCTGCAATGGTTGCAGTGGTGATCGCGAAGATCCAGAACGACTGTGAAACACCTGACGCTGCTTCATAAGTTGAGTCTCCAGCTTGCTCCGCGTCGATCTCACAGAATCCGACAGCCACGATGGTGATTGTGTTGCCTGAAATTGTGCAGTAGTTGGTGCTAGCAGAGCTCAATGTCACGGCCAAACCAGATGAAGCGCTTGGCGAGACGGTGAACGCAGGGCTTGTCACCGATCGATCAGCAATCGCGTTGAAGGTGACCACGTTCGGCGACTTAATGACCGGTGGTGGAGCCATGATCGTGATGGTCAATGTCTTCGTTGCAGTCACTCCACCGTTGGTAACGGTGAATGTATAGCTGGTCGCGGTCTGAGCAATTGTTGGAGTTCCCGAGATCACACCGGTCGAACCGTTCAGGCTCAAGCCAGCAGGTAGCGATGGTGAAACTGACCAGGTGTAGGTTCCGGTCGAACCGCCTGCCGCAGCAAGAGTCTGGCTGTATGAGCTGCCAGTCGTTCCGTTTGCGAGCGAAGTGGTAGTTACGGCCAAGATGTAGAAACTGCGAGTCAACGATGCAGGAGCGTAACTTGCGTTACCAGCCTGCGATGCGGTGATGGTGCAAGTGCCTGGGCCAACATAGGTGATCACGTTTCCACTGACGGTGCAAACGCCGGTGGTCAGCGAGGTCAGGGTAACAGGCAGACCCGATGATGACGAAGGGCTCACAGTCAGCGGGCCAGACTCAGTGTTGGTGTTGGCTGGCTGAGCAAATGTGATTGTCTGCGCGGCGCCACCGTTGATGGTGATGCTCAAGACCTTGGTCTCGGTCACACCCGAGTCAGTCACCGAGAACGTGTAATTCGTGGCGGTCTGAGCGGTGGTTGGGGTTCCCGAAACAACCCCGGTCGAGGTGTTTAGAGACAGTCCAGCAGGTAGGGATGGCGAAACCGACCAAGTGTAGGTTCCTGTCGCTCCACCCGCCGCAGCCACGGTTTGGCTGTATGAAGCGTTAACCGATCCGCTAGCCAGCGAAGTGGTGGTGATTCCTAGGATGTAGAAGCTGCGCGTCAGCGATGCAGAGGTGTAAAGGTACGAACCACTCTGAGTTGCGGTGATGGTGCAGGTTCCTGGTCCCACGAAAGTGACAACGTAACCGCTTACAGTACAAACACTCAAAGTGCTCGAGCTCAGCGACACTGGCATGCCGGACGACGAACTCGGGTTGAGGGTCACGCTGCCGGTCGAGGTGTTGGTGTTGTTCGGCTGCGGGAAGGTGATCGACTGAGCACCTGGGCCGGCAATCAAGATGCTTAGCACCTTGGTGGTCGAAACGCCTGAATCGGTCACAGTGAAGGTGTAGTTAGTAGCGTCCTGAGCGACAGTAGGAGTTCCAGTGATGGCACCTGTCGAGGTATTCAGGCTAAGACCTGCAGGCAGCGATGGCGATACAGACCAGGTGTATGAGCCGGTTGCTCCGCCTGCTGCTGCCACGCTCTGATTGTATGAAGCGCCAGTTTGGCCGTTGGCCAGCGAGGTGGTGGTGAAAGCGAGCAGATAGAACGAGCGAGTCAGCGACGCTGGCGAATAGCTTGAGTTACCAGCCTGCGAAGCGGTGATGGTACAGGTTCCTGGGCCAACGAAAGTGACAACGTTGCCGCTGACAGTACAAACGCTTGGGGTCGAAGAGGAAAGCGTCACAGGTAGCCCTGATGAGGCGGTCGGTGACAGAGTCACTGAACCCGATGCAACCGTTGCATTGCTTGGCTGGCCAAAGGTGATGCTCTGAGCGGCCGGACCAGCGATCGTGATTGACAACACCTTGGTTGCGGTCACGCCCGAGTCGGTGACCGAGAAGGTGTAGTTGGTTGCACTCTGCTGAGTGGTTGGAGTACCAGTGATCGCACCCGTTGAGGTGTTCAGCGACAAGCCATCAGGCAGAGCCGGAGATACAGACCAGGTGTAACTTCCGCTGGCACCCTGGTAGGCCGCCACGGTCTGGTTATAGGCAACACCGGTTGCACCGTTTGCCAACGAAGTCGTGGTGATCTCCAAGACATAGAAGCTGCGAGTCAGGGTTGCTGATGCGTAGGTCGAGTTTCCGGCTTGGGTAGCGGTGATCGTGCAGAGACCCGAAGTGAGGATGGTCACGGTGGCGCTCGTAACGGTACATACCGATCCAGTGCTCGAGGTGAAAGTCACAGGGGTCAGACCCGAAGATGCAGTTGCTGAAACAGTCACAGAAGTTGTTGCGGTTGTGATGTTCGATGGCTGCGCGAACGAAATTGTTTGCGAAGTCAGGGCGCCTGAGTCAACCAAGTACGAAACATCGACGTTTGAGGCTGGCGCATAGGTGCCGTTACCGGCTTGGGATGCACGCAACTGGCAAACACCAGTGGTCAGGTGGGTTACTGCAAAGCCAGAGATAGTACAAACGGTTGGAGTCAGTGAAACCACGGTCACGGTCAAGCCACTAGATGCGGTTGGTGCAATCGTGAGTCCCACACCGACGGTCTGGGTTGCAGGTGTCGCAAAAGTGATCGACTGAGAAGTCAGGGTCGAAATCGGGAACGAGCGAGTTACCGGCTGCGCCTGCATGTAGGTTGCGTTACCCGACTGTGTAGCAACAATTGTGCAAGTACCGATCGCGACCGTCACAATGCTCAATCCGCTGATGGTACAAATACCTGGAGTTTGCGATACGAGCAGAACGGTGAGGCCAGAACTGGCCGTCGCAGAAGAGGCAAAAGTTACACCAGAGTTGCGTGCACCTGGGTCTGGGAACGTGATGGTCTGAGTGTTCGGCGCCGCTGTCATCGTCATCGTGTAGGCGGAAGTCGAGTAGGCCTGGCCGTCTTGCACCTTGAAGGTGAAGGTCGTGTTGGTTGAGCCGTTGTAGCGAAGCTTTCCAAGGTTAATGTCAGAGACAAGAATCGTTTGCCCCGCTGTGACGTTTGTCCAGGTTGCGCCGCTCAGGTATTGCAGGTTACCGGCTCCTGGGAGGGTAGTGATCTGCAAGTTGGTGAACGCGTTGGCGTCGACGTCAGCGTAAGGGAAGTCGCTGGTGTTAAAGATCCAAGGCACACCCTGCGAGTAGTAAATCGAGTTGTTGTTCGAGGTTGGCGGGTTGTTGTAAGAGTTCGAATAGTTGTTAGTGCCAATAGTGGTGCTGCCTTCTTTCCATGGCAAGCCAGCACTGAAGTCAAGAGCGTACTTTCCAGCTCCGGCACCCACAGATCCGAGGTTCACCGAAAGTTCGGTTACGGAATCGAAGTTCACCTGAACGCGACCCTTGGTGTAAGAACCATTTGACTCCGAGAGACCAACACAACCGGTTGCGGCGTCTGAGAATCGCACGTTTCCGCTGACCGGACTGTTTGCAACTGACAGGGTTGTGTTAGCGCTGAGGGTGTAGCTCTGGAAGCCGCGGAAGTCATTCCACTGGTTCGCTGATCCCGACATGCAGTCGAGGTCATATGAGTTCAGCTGAACATTGGTCAGGGTGACTGGCGAACCGGTGTTAACGCCGGTGTAGGTTCCACCCTCGTAAAAGCGGAACGACTCAGTTATGTAGCCGTTTGCAGCGCCAGGCGTGACGTCGGTCTGAAGCATGTCGGCGATGGTCGGCGAAGTGACGCCCGAAGGAAGCGTGCTGATTGCCGAACCGGTGTTGTTGTCTAGCGTGTAGGTCGTGCCCGTGGTTTTTGACAGTGTAATGACGGCGTCAACCACAGAGCCCGAGATGGTCGCAACCCCTCGGAAGATCTGAATGTCGTTCGCGAAACCGCCAGGCG
>CAITNA010000166.1 GCA_903893675.1 uncultured Micrococcales bacterium | reverse complement strand
GGGCACGAAACCTCGACGATTTCGGCGCCAGCGTTGGCAAGCAGGTTGAGACTCTCGTTGAAGCGTGCGGTAACGCCAGGCTGGAAGCCCTCGCCCGAAAGCTGCTTGATCACGCCAATGCGCATGCCCTTGACGTCGAGCTTCTTGGCGGCCTCGGTCATTGATCCGAGCGACTCCGGAAGCGAGGTGCTGTCCATCGGGTCGTGTCCAGCGATGACGTCTTGCAACATTGCGGTGTCGAGCACGTTCCGAGCAACAGGGCCGATTTGGTCGAGCGATGAAGCCAACGCGATCAAGCCGTAGCGCGAAACTGCACCGTAGGTCGGCTTGGTGCCAACGGTTCCAGTTACAGCAGCAGGGAAACGAATCGAACCACCGGTGTCAGAGCCGATTGCAAGCGGTGCCTGGAACGACGAGATGACCGATGACGAGCCACCGCCCGAACCACCAGGGATGCGCTCGAGGTCCCACGGGTTGCGTGACGGACCATATGCGCTGAATTCGGTTGACGAACCCATTGCGAACTCATCCAAGTTGGTCTTGCCGAGACTTGGCAGACCGGCTGCGCGCAACTTTGCAACGACGGTTGCGTCGTATGGCGGAATCCAGCCCTCGAGAATCTTCGAACCCGAGGTGGTTGGTGCGTCGGTGGTAGTGAGGTTGTCTTTGACGGCGATTGGCACACCGGCAAGTGGGCCGAGCTTCTCGCCTGCCGCGCGTGCGCGGTCAACCTCGGCTGCCGAAGCAAGCGCCGACTCTGGGTTTTGATACAGGTATGAGTGCACAGCCTTGTCGACGGCTGCGCTGCGGTCGAGGTGCGCATTGGTTACCTCGACAGATGAAACCTCGCCCTTGGCGAGCATGCCGGCTAGTTCGGCAGCGGTTTTGCGGATCAGGTCGCTCATGGCTTACTCCTCATCCAAGATTGCGTTGACCTTGAAGCGGCCATCGGCTGCATCTGGAGCGCCTGAGAGTGCCTGCTCCTGGGTGAGCGATGGTCGAACCACGTCTTCGCGGAACACGTTTGCCATCGGAATCGGGTGGCTAGTCGACGGGGTGTCGGCATCGATTGCCTTGTTGACGGTGGCTACCGACTCGGCGATCACCGAAAGCTGCTGAGCGAAGTGCTCAACCTCTTCATCGGTCACCAGGATGCGGGCCAGACCGGCCAAATGACGCACTAGGTCAGGGGTAATTTCAGACATTGGGCTCTCTCAAAGCGAGGTAATTTCTAGCCCAATTCTAGCCGAGGGGCTGTTTCGGGGGTGTTTCAGGCGTTTAGCCGACGGATGAACTCATCCTCGTTGATGACCTCGACGCCGAGTTCTTCAGCCTTGGCCAATTTCGAACCGGCGTTCTCGCCAGCCACCACGAAGCTGGTCTTCTTTGAGACCGATGACGCTGCCTTGCCGCCATTCGAGATGATGGCCTCTTCGATGCCCTCACGGGTGAACTGCTTGAGCGAACCGGTGGCCACGATGGTCAGGCCGCTGAACTTGCCCTCAATGTTGCTTGCCGCGCCAGGGCCTGGGTGGCGTTGCCCGCGGACAAGGCCTGGGCCTTCAGGTTGCTGTTCTGCACCGCCAGCGCCAGCACGTCCTCGTCCACGCGGCGGTATTCGTCAAAGGCGGCCTGGAAGCGGCCGGCGAGTTCAAGCTCGGCCGACTGCGGCGCGAGCAGGGCCGTGAACTCCTTCAGGGCCGTGG
>CAITNA010000165.1 GCA_903893675.1 uncultured Micrococcales bacterium | reverse complement strand
TGTTGGCAACCACCTTCACGGCCAGGTCGAGGTCGTGATATTCGGTCTTCCAGTCTTGCTCGGTGGCTGGCACGGCGTCTGCGAACAGGCCGCGGGTGGCCTCGTCGGCGTGAATGGTCACGTTTGAGGCCTTCAGGCGCTCGAGCACGGCCGGCACGACTCGGGCGGCTGCCTTTTCGTGAATCAACAGGGTCTCGACCGCGTTGCAAACGCTCGGGCGCTGAACCTTGGCGTTGTGCAGAATCTCAACTGCCCAGTCAAGGCGAGCGGTCTCATCAATGAAGATGTGCACTACCCCGTCACCGGTTTGAATAACAGGCACGCGCGACTCTTCGACAACCGCTTGGATGAGCCCAGCGCCGCCGCGCGGAATCAACACGTCAATCAGGCCGACGGCCTTCATCATGGCGGTGCCGCCCTCGCGACCGAATTCGTCGAGAGTGTGAACGATGTCGCGGCTGAGCCCAGCCTCGGCAAGTGCATCCTGCAGAAGTTCCACCAGAATCTCGTTGCTGCTCTGTGCATCGCGGCCGCCGCGAAGCACAACGGCGTTGCCACTCTTGATTGCAAGCACCGCGATGTCGATGGTCACGTTTGGGCGGGCCTCATAAATCACGCCGACCACGCCGAGTGGCACGCGAATTTGAGTAAGTTGCAAGCCGTTAGGCAGAGTCTTGCCACGGATGACCTCACCCACCGGATCAGGCAGATTCACAATCTTGAGAACAGAGTCTGAAATGCCCTTGATGCGAGCCGCGTCGAGGCGAATGCGGTCTTGCGTGCTCGGTGTCATGTCGCCGGACTCGCCGCGCTCGAGGTCGAGCGCGTTCGCAGCAATGACCTGTGGAGTGCGCTCGATGAGCAAGCTTGCGATGTTTTCGAGAACCTGGGCTCGCTGCTGCGAACTGGCCTTAGCAAGCTCGGTCGAGGCAACCTTGACCGCGGTCATTTTGTCGATGGCAGTAGTCACAGTCGCTCCGCTCTAGTTGGTCTTCGCTTCAAACCAGGTGCCAACGTCGGCACCTTCGATTGCGGCGGCCACGTTGGCTGCCGAGGTCAACAGCACAGAAACGCCGTGCTCGCCGGCGTGCTTTGCTGCCGAAACCTTGGTGACTGCGCCACCTGTTCCTACCTTGGATGCGCTGCCGCCGATCTGCGCGTTCGGCTCTTGTCCGTAGGCCACCGTCTCGATGCGCACGGCACCAGGCTCAGTCGGAGGAAGCGTGTAGAGCGCGTCAACGTCGCTGAGCAGCACGAGTGCGTCCGCCTTGACCAGTACGGCCACAAGCGCGGCAAGGCGGTCGTTGTCACCAAAGCGAATTTCGGTGGTTGCCACGGTGTCGTTCTCGTTCACGATTGGCACGACGCCCAGTTCGAGCAAGCGGTCGATTGCAGAGCTCGCATTGGTCGCGGTCTCCTCGGCTTCTAGGTCTCCTGCGGTGAGCAATACCTGCCCAGCAACTAGGTCGTAGCGCTCGAGGCTTTGCTGGTAGCGCGAGATAAGTCGGCCCTGACCAACCGAGGCCAACGCCTGAGACGTGGCAAGGTCATCCGGTTTGGTTTCGAAACCAAGCAGTGGCATGCCGGTGGCGATTGCGCCAGAAGTTACCAGGATGACCTGTTGACCACGCTTGCTGGCTGCGGCTAGGGCGTCAACAAGCGTGTCTAGGTTCTTTGAGTTTTCACCGGTGATCGATGACGAACCGATTTTGACGACGATGCGTCGGGCAGTTGAAAGCTGAGCGCGAGTCAAACTCATGCTTGCTCCTCGTCACCATGCTGTTCTTCATCGATGGCTGGCTTAGCCGGTTTTGTTCTTGCAGCCTTTGCTTCGGCCTTGCGTTCGGCTTCCATCTGGTCGCGCAGCGCGGCACGGGAATCCATCATGTCTTTGTA
>CAITNA010000164.1 GCA_903893675.1 uncultured Micrococcales bacterium | reverse complement strand
GGTCCTTCACGCAACCCGTGGGATCTCGAGCGCATCCCTGGTGGTTCGGGTGGTGGCTCGTCATCTGTCATCTCGTCGTTCCAGGCACCGCTTGCAATCGGTTCTGACACCGGTGGTTCGATTCGTTTCCCTGCTGCCGTCACCGGAACCGTCGGCACCAAGCCGACCTACGGTGCAGTTTCGCGCTACGGCTTGATCGCACTTGCTTCATCGCTAGACCAGATCGGCCCAGTTGCTCGCAACGTGCTCGACACCGCAATGCTGCAAGACGTCATCGCTGGGCACGACCCAATGGACAGCACCTCGCTGCCTGAGTCGCTCGGTTCGATGACCGAGGCTGCCAAGAAGCTCGACGTCAAAGGAATGCGCATCGGCGTAATCAAGCAGCTTTCGGGCGAGGGCTTCCAGCCTGGCGTAACCGCTCGCTTCAACGAGAGCCTCAACCTGCTTGCCAACGCTGGCGCCGAAATCGTCGAGGTTTCGTGCCCATCGTTCGAATACGCAATCGCCGCTTACTACCTGATTCTTCCTGCCGAGGCTTCTTCGAACCTCGCCAAGTTCGACTCGGTTCGTTACGGCATGCGCGTTGAGCCAAACGAGAACGCAACCATCGAGCGCGTCATGGCTGCTACTCGTGAGGCCGGCTTCGGCCCTGAGGTTAAGCGTCGAATCATCCTGGGCACCTATGCGCTCTCGAGTGGTTCATACGACAAGTACTACGGTGCGGCTCTCAAGGTGCGCACGCTCATCCAGCGCGACTTCGATGCGGCGTTTGCCAAGGCAGACGTTTTGGTCTCGCCAACCGGCCCAACCACCGCTTTCAAGTTCGGCGACAAGATCGACGACCCACTGGCGATGTACCTCAACGACATTGCGACCATCCCAGCAAACCTCGCAGGCATTCCGGGCATGTCTTTGCCTAATGGTCTTGCCGAAGAAGACGGCCTGCCAGTTGGCATTCAGTTGCTCGCACCTGCACGCGAGGATGCACGTCTCTACCAAGTTGGCGCGTGGCTCGAACAGGCTCACGAGCAGGTATGGGGCAAGCGAATGATTGATTTTGCTCCTGAGTTGGAGGTGCGTTAGTCATGGCTAAAGCTGAATTGATGAACTACGAGAAGGCTCTTGAGCTTTTCGAAGTTGTGATCGGCCTCGAGGTTCACGTCGAACTCAACACCAACACCAAGATGTTCTGTGGTTGCCGCAACGAGTTCGGCAACGAGCCGAACACCAACGTTTGCCCAGTGTGCATCGCGCTGCCTGGTGCGCTGCCAGCGGTGAACAAGACCGCGGTCGAGTCTTCGATCAAGATCGGTCTGGCCCTCGGATGCGAAATCGCGCCGACCGGTCGCTTTGCTCGCAAGAACTACTTCTACCCAGACTTGGCGAAGAACTTCCAGACCTCGCAGTATGACGAGCCAATTGCATTCGAAGGCTCGCTCGACGTCGAGACCCCGTCTGGCCGCGTGCACACCGTGCTCATCGAGCGCGCGCACATGGAAGAGGACGCCGGCAAGCTCACCCACATCGGTGGCTCAACCGGCCGCATCCAAGGTGCGGAGTATTCGCTGGTTGACTACAACCGCGCCGGTGTGCCGCTGGTCGAGATCGTGACCAAGCCGGTTTACGGCGCTGGCGACGAGGCCCCAGAGTTGGCAGCCGCATACGTGCGTTCGATTCGCGAAATCGTGAAGGCACTCGGTGTCTCGGATGCCCGCATGGAGCGCGGCAACGTGCGCTGTGACGCAAACGTTTCTCTGCGCCCACACGGCCAAGCAAAACTAGGCACTCGCACCGAGACCAAGAACGTGAACTCGCTGCGTTCGATCGAACGCGCGGTTCGCTACGAGATTCAGCGTCAGGCACACATCCTGGCTAATGGTG
This sequence comes from uncultured Micrococcales bacterium, assembly GCA_903893675.1. GTDB lineage: Bacteria > Actinomycetota > Actinomycetes > Actinomycetales > Microbacteriaceae > Rhodoluna. Next base: position 666 of record CAITNA010000164.1, on the reverse strand, counting down.
GAACCATCACCCAGGAGACCCGTCACTGGCACGAAGACCGCGGTGCAACTAGCGCCGGTCGTCCAAAGAGCGATGCAGATGACTACCGCTACTTCCCAGAGCCAGACTTGGTTCCGGTTCAGCCTTCGAAGGAGCTCATCGAGACCCTGCGCGCATCGCTGCCTGAGAAGCCAGCCGACCGCCGCAAGCGCTTGGCCGCAGAGTGGGGCTTCAGCGAACTCGAGTTCCGCGACGTTGTGAACGCCGATCTGCTCGATTCAATCGAAGAGACCGTTGCTGCTGGAGCGAAGCCACAGGCCGCCCGCAAGTGGTGGATGGGTGAGCTCGCTCGAATCGCAAACGAGAGCGAAGAGGGCGTTGTTCCGAACATCACTCCGGCTCAGGTTGCAGAGCTTGCTGCTCTAGTCGAGGCCGGCAAGATCAACGACCGTTTGGCTCGTGAGGTTCTCGGTTATGTTTTGGCTGGCGAAGGTTCGCCTGCCGAGATCGTTGCCGCGCGTGGCCTCGAAGTCGTCTCGGATGACGGTGCTCTTATCGCCGCAATCAACGACGCGCTTGCTGCCCAGCCTGATGTGATCGATGCCATTCGTGAGGGTCGCATGCAGGCTGCCGGTGCGGTTATCGGCGCTGTGATGAAGGCTATGAAGGGCTCGGCTGACGCGGCTC
>CAITNA010000163.1 GCA_903893675.1 uncultured Micrococcales bacterium | reverse complement strand
TGCCAGCCTGCTCGAGATCGTGCTCGAGACCGGCCGCACGCACCAGATTCGTGTGCACATGAGCGCTTTCAAGCATCCTCTGGTGGGCGACACCATGTATGGGGCAGACCCGAAACTTGCCGCCAGGCTCGGCATGGAGCACCAGTGGCTGCACGCAACAGCTTTGAGTTTTGAACATCCAATCACCGGAAAGCAGCTCGAGCTGCACAGCCCCCACCCAAAGCACCTCGAAGCCGTGTTGGAGCAATTGAGGTCGGTTTAACCGATTATTCTTCATTGGCATCCCCTTTATTTCGGGTGTTTCAGGAGACCAAGTGAGCAACGGCGATAGTTTCGTGCACCTTCACGTGCACAGCGACTATTCCATGCTCGATGGCGCTGCCCACGTAAAAGAACTGGTCAAAGAGGTTGCTCGATTAGGGATGCCCGCCGTTGCGGTCACCGATCACGGCAACATGCACGCGGCCTTCGAGTTCTTCAACGCTGCGAACGCCGCAGGAATTAAGCCAATCATCGGCCTCGAGGCCTATGTTTCGCCTGGGGCTCGCACGCTGAGAGAGCCGGTGCGCTGGCCTACTTCAACGCATCCAGGCAGCAAGGACGGCGAAGACAACATCTCGGGCAACGGTGCCTACACCCACATGACGCTGCTTAGCGAGAACACCGCGGGCATGCACAACCTGTTCAAGATGTCGTCGCACTCTTGGTTCGATGGCTTCTATCGCAAACCCCGCATCGACCTCGAGCTCATGCAGACCTACGCAAAGGGCGTAATCGCAACCTCTGGCTGTGTCTCGGGTGAAATCCAGACCCGCCTGCGTCGCGGCGAATACGACGAGGCCAAGACCCTTGCCGGTCAGTTGAGCGAAATCTTTGGCAAGGACAACTTCTTCATCGAGATTCAGCGCCACGGCATTTCAATCGAGGAGCGCGGCTTCGGCGAATTAATTCGTCTTGCGCGCGACTTGAACATTCCGTTGGTTGCCACCAACGACCTGCACTACAGCCACGCCACTCAAGCCGAGGCGCACGAGGCGCTTCTCTGCGTGCAAACCAACACCAACATCTATAACCCGGATCGATTCAAGCTCGACGTTCCTGAGTTCTACATCAAGTCGGCGAAGCAGATGCGCGAGCTTTTCCACGATTTCCCAGAAGCTTGCGACAACACACTGCTTATTGCCGAACGTGTCTCGCTCGATTTCAAGAAGCGCGACTTGATGCCCCGCTTCGATGTGCCTGCAGGTGAAACCGAGTCGAGCTGGTTTGCAAAGGAAGTGCACCGTGGTCTGCGTGAGCGTTTCAACGGAAACGTCCCAGAAACTCACATCAAGCAAGCCGACTACGAAATCGACGTCATCAACAAGATGAATTTTCCGGGCTACTTCCTCGTGGTTGCCGACTTCATCTCCTGGGCTCGTCGCAACGGAGTTCGTGTCGGCCCCGGTCGTGGTTCGGCAGCAGGTGCAATCGTGGCCTGGGCACTCGGCATTACTGAACTCGACCCAATTGAGCACGGTCTGATCTTCGAGCGTTTCTTGAACCCAGAACGTAAGTCGATGCCCGACATCGATAT
>CAITNA010000162.1 GCA_903893675.1 uncultured Micrococcales bacterium | reverse complement strand
GAATGGGAACAGGTCGAGCCAGTCACGGCGCTGGTCGAGGTCGAGGTCGGCAACGAGGACCTCATCGCCTTCGCGACCCGCGCGAGCAAGAATTCGACCGTATGGGTCGCAGATGAAACTCGAACCATAGAAAGTAAGTGAGCCTTCAAAGCCCCAGCGGTTTGGCACAACCATGAACGTGCCGTTGCCGATCGCGTTGCCCACAATCACCTTTTGCCAAAGTGGTTCGGTGTCGAACTCCGGGTGATCAGGCTCGCTGCCGATTGCAGTCGGGTAGCACAGCACCTCTGCGCCGCGCAGCGAATAGTTGCGAGTGACCTCGGCGAACCATTCATCCCAGCAGGTGGGCAGACCAATCACGGCATGGGTGTCTGGGAAGTTCAGGCGATAGGTCGGGTATGGCTCGCCGTCGGCCGGCCCGGCCGCGAAGTATTTGTCTTCGTAGTAGCCAGCAGTAATAGGAATGTGCAGCTTCGGAGTGCGGGCGACTAGCTCACCGGCAGGCGAGACGATGATTGCCACGTTCAGGCCGCGGCCGTCGGCCATCGGCTGGTGCTCATACAAGGATGCGTGCACATAAATGCCGAGCGCCTTGGCCTGCTCGGCGGCGAAAGTGAAGGTCGGGCCCGTTTGCAGAGGCTCGGCGAACAGGTTCGGGGTGTCTGTCGGCTTGGTGTCTGCCATGTAGCGCGACAGGGTGAGCTCTGGCAGAAACACGATCTTCGCGCCGGCGTTTGCAGCCATGGCGATGCCCTCGGCGAGCGTGGCCAGGTGGGTCTCGCGGTCTGCCTGCCAGTGGATCTGCACCAGGCCGACGCGAAGTGGCTCGCGGGTCGCTGGGTGAACTCGGCTCAGGCTCTGCGGGGCTGCTGCAACGGTGAGTTTCATTAGTTCCTCGGAATCGAATCGAGAATCTGTCGAATCATTTCGACATCGGTGAGCGGGTTGACGATTGCAAAACGCAGGTTGGTGCGACCGGCGTGCGACGAAGGCACGACGAAGGCAACCTGATCTTTGAGCAGCTTGTCGCTCCAGGCGGCATAGTCGGCTGGCGACCATCCGAGTTTTTCGAAGACCACGACAGACAGTTCAGGGTCGCGCACCAAAACCAAGTCGTCTCGTTCCCGAATCATTTCGGCGGCCGCCTGCGCAACCTCGCAGTTCGCTGCGACTGCCTTGCGATATGCGGCCACACCGTGTGTGGCAACTGAGAACCAAAGCGGCAGACCACGTGGGCGACGAGTCAGGTTGATCGCATAGTCGCTCGGATTCCATTCGCCAGTTTCGAGCGGGTCGAGATATTCGCCGTGCTGCGTGTGTGCGGCTCGCGCAATCTCGGTATCGCGATAGATCAGCGCGCAGGCGTCGAACGGCGCAAACAACCACTTGTGCGGGTCGACAATCACAGAGTCTGCGTGCTCGACGCCGGCGAAGAGCCCGCGCTTCGACTCATCAAGGATGGCCGCCAGCCCGTATGCGCCATCGACGTGCAGCCACTTGCCGTGTTGCTTTGCAACCTGCGCAATGGTTGAGATTTCGTCGACGATGCCGAAGTTGGTGGTGCCTGCGGTTGCAACCACGGCGAAGATTCGATCGATGTCTTCGCCGGCGATTGCCTCGGCCACAGCCTCGCCCGTCAGGCGGCCGTGCTCGTTGGCCTTGGCGGCAATTATGTCGACGTCCATGACGCGGGCTGCGGTCTTCAGGCTGCTGTGCGATTCGCTGCTGCAGACGAAGGCCAGGCGCTTGCCGGCTCGCGGGCCATAGGCGTGGCGGGCTGCGACCAGCGCCGAGAGGTTGCCGATGGTTCCGCCCTGAACGAATACGCCTCCGGCCGAGGCAGGAAGTCCGCACTCACGAGCAAGCCACGACAGCACTTCGTTCTCGGCATAGACGGCTCCCGAGCCCTCCATCCAAGAACCGCCATAAATGGCAGATGCAGAAACGATCAGGTCGAAAAGTTTTGATGCCTCGGTCGGCGCTGAAGGAATGAACGAAAGATAACCCGGATGGTCTGTGCTGATTGTCGCCGGAGCAAGCACGAGTTCGAACACCTTCAGTGCGGCGATTCCGCCGAGGCCTTTTTCGGTGATGGTCGGGCCTGCAAGTCTTTGAAGTTCGCTTTCCGGCTGCGAGTGATCAAGCGGAGGTGGCGAGTAGCTCAGGCGATTGCGTGCATATTCGAAAACCGCTTCGCGCAGCTCGCCTGTGACTTCGTGCATCTTTGCACTTTCGGGGGTTGGCATTTTGTTAGTTGTCGTCTCCGGCAGGACCCTTTGCGATTTCGGCGCGAACCTCATCCATGTTCACTGCGCGAACCGCACCAATCAATTCGTCAAGCGTTGGCGCAGGCAATGCACCTGCACGGTTATAAAGCATGATGCCGTCGCGGAACGCGAGCAATGTTGGAATCGAGGTGATGCCAAGCGCACCGGCGAGCTCTTGCTCTGCCTCGGTGTCGACCTTGCCGAAGATGATGTCTTCGTTCTTGTTGCTTGCCTCTTCGAAGATCGGGCCGAATGCGCGACAAGGGCCACACCACTCTGCCCAGAGGTCAACAAAGACGATGCCAGGCGAGGTGACAATTTCACCAAAAGTGGTGTTGTTTAGTTCGATGGTTGCCATTTGTCGCTCCTAGCCGTTTGGGCCACAAGAATTCCGGCGATGACGATCAGCGCACCAATTGTTTGTGACAGGTCGATTCTCTCGCTTAACCATAGATAGCCAAAAACGAAGGCGAAGACGGTTTCGGCGGTGCTGACCACACCAACCGCGGCGGCGCTCAGGTGGCGCAGCGACAGCAGGGTCAGCAGCATCGGGGCGAACGAGGCGAACAGCGCCACCCAGATCAACATGACCCACATCGGCACCGATGCCGGGGCCAGGGTTCCGGTCAGGTCGACCATCCCGGTGAACGAAATCAGCGGAGTTCCGGTCACCGCGCTGGCGATGCCCCAGAAGAGGCTGGCCGCCAGAAAGCAGTAAAAAAGTGTCGAGTAGGCGTCGCGTGTGCGCTGCAGGCGGGCACCCATGATGAAGTAGAGGCTGAGCAAACAGGCCGCCGCGAAGGCATAGCCGGCGCCAATCGGGTTCAGCCAGGCATTCCACGGATGCGCGACAATCAGCAATCCGACCAAAACCAGGGCCACGGCCATCCAAAGTGATTTGCCGACTTTTTCTTTGAACAGCAGTAGCGAGGCAAGCGGCACGATCACCACGGCGGTGTATTCGATAAGCAGCGCGGGGCCTACCTGCATGTTGCTCACAGCGTTGCTGTAGCTCCACTGCATCAGGCCCATGCCGAAGACCCCATAGATCGCGAATTTGCCGGCCTCGCGAGCCGAGATTCTAAAGGCCTTCGGGCTGCGAATCGCCACAATGATTGCGGCGAGCACGGCGACCGCCACCGAGCGGAATAGAACCAGTTGAGCCGGGGTTATTCCACTGTGCACCAGCACTTTTGTCGTGCTGGCGTTGAGCCCAAATAGCAGTGAAGACGCGAGCGTCATGACCACACCGAGGGTCGGATGCTTTTGGTTG
>CAITNA010000161.1 GCA_903893675.1 uncultured Micrococcales bacterium | reverse complement strand
TGGCATTTGGCGAAATTATCTGGGCCGCAATTCAAATCAAACCCACGGATGCATTCCCCGGCGCCCTAGCGCTCTGGCCAACGCTTGCGACAGCCGCCGCGATCTGGTTCGGGGCGGAAGGCGGATTGCTTGGTCGGGTTTTGGGCTGGAAGCCCATCCAAGTGCTAGGAGACATTTCGTATTCGGTCTACCTGTGGCACTGGCCGATCCTGATCTTGACACCTGTGGTCTTCAACATTTCGGGTCAGGTTTCTCGTCTCGGCCACTTGCTTGAAATAGGTATCGCAGTTGCCTTGGCATGGCTGACCCGCCGTTATGTGGAACTCCCGTTCATCGCCCGCAAGGCCCCGCAGTGGCGCACATTCGCGGCTATGGCCGCAGCCGCAGCCCTGCTGATTGGCGGCAGTGCGGTCGCAGCTATGCCGGCTCAAGCTGAGATTGACCGAGGCTTGGCTCTTGCAGCAAAGATCGGCACTGACCTGCCCGACTGCGTCGGAGCCGCCGCCGTTCAGCCCGATGGCAGCGTCTGTAGTAACCCGGCGTTCTCCGGCCTGGTGATCCCTTCAGTTGACCTATTCGGGCAAGACTCTATGGTCCACGCATTTCCAAAGTGCCCCGGTCAGACTCAAGATATGAGTGAGGTGCGAATCTGCGCACTCGGCGACACAACTTCGAAAATCAAAGTTGCGCTGGTTGGTGACTCACACGCAAATCAATACGCGGCCGCACTCGACCTGATCGGCAAACATCAGCACTGGTCGGTCGATGTGATTGCCAAAGGTGGTTGCCCGCTGACCTATGCGCAGCGCGTGCAAAACGCGCCACTCACCGCAGCTTGTGAGAAGTGGGTCGGCGCAGTCGTCACCTATCTCGACAAGCAGGACTACAAACTCATCGTCACCTCGATGAAGGCTGGAGTTGAGTGGCACAGCAAGGCAAACTATCCGACCGAGCCGACCCCGGTTGCCGGCACCAAGCAGATGCTCGAAGATATTTCGGCCACGCGCATCCCGGTGGTTTATATCAAAGACAACCCAAAACCACTCGGCAGCATGGAGCAGTGCCTTAGTTCAACTCAAGGCAAGAACCCGAGCAAATGCGCCCTGGCTCGCGCGAACGCATTCGAGGATGAACCGGCTCTCACTGCGATCACACAAATCAACAGCCCACTAATCACCGTTGCAAACTTCGACGATGTGTTCTGCGGCAAAACCGAGTGCCTGCCAATCATCGGCTACGTCGTGGTCTATCGCGACGACAACCACCTGACCAACACCTTCGTGAAAACCCTCGCGCCGCGCCTGGCCGCAATTTTGACCGCGGCAATCAACCCACAGGGCTAGGCTCAAACTAGGCGCAGATTCAAGGCGTCTGGGATAGGCATCATGCGCAAAATCAACGAAGCTCAACTGGCAACCCTGTTGGCCAGCCTGCCGACCAAGAACCCGCGAATCGTGGCCTCCGGCAACTTCGCGGCCCCGAAGACCCTGCTGCGCCTAGCCGACCAGAACATCCCAGAGTTCAAGTTGTTCATGCTGAACGCGCATCCGGGCATCCCAGATCGCGAAGGGGTCACCTTTGAGTCGCCATTCGTCGGGCCAGGGATGCGCGGCAGCCAGCGCCTGAACTACATTCCAAGCCGGCTGAGCCTGGTGCCGATTCTGTTCCGCGACCACTACGTGCCTGATGTGGTCTTGCTAAACACCTCGAGCCAGCGCCACGACACCGTGAGTCTCGGCACCGAGGTCAACATCTTGCCGGCCGCCATAGAGGCAGTGCGTGAGCGCGGTGGCCTGGTCATCGCGCAGGCCAACGACAAGATGCCCTACACCTATTGCGACGCGCAGCTCTATGAGCACGAGATTGATTACCTCATCGAGGTCAGCGAGCCGCTTGCCGAAAAGCCCGAGGTGGCATTCACCGAAGAGACCAGGGTCATCGGCGACCGCATCGGTTCAATGATCAAGGATGGCTCTACCCTGCAACTCGGCATCGGCGGCATTCCCGACTCAGTGCTCGCAACCCTCACCGGTCGCAAGGGCATGCGCATCTGGACAGAGATGTTCTCGGATGGCGTGCTCTCAATGCACAAGGCCGGGGCGCTCGACCCAGAGTTGCCGCTGACGGCGTCGTTCATCTTCGGCTCGCAAGAGCTCTATGACTGGCTCGACCTGAATCGTCAGGTGCGCATGTTCCGCACTGAGAAGACCAACGACCCTGGGTTGATTGCCAAGCAGGCACGAATGACATCAATCAACTCGGCGCTGCAAATCGACTTGTATGACCAGGCCAACGCATCCCATGTGCGCGGTCAGATCTATTCGGGATTCGGTGGCTCGACCGACTTCATCGTCGGCGCACTTCACGCTCGCGGTGGTGCATCGTTCATGGCGCTGCAGTCGTGGCACCCGAAGGCGAAGGTAAGCACGATTGTTCCCCGCCTCACCGAAAACATCACGAGCTTCCAGCACAGCCACGTGGTTACAGAAAACGGAGTAGCCGATATCTTCGGCCGCTCGCAGTCAGATCAGGCACGAAACCTGATCTCGCAGGCCGCGCATCCGAGTGCTCGCGAATATCTGACCGAGGCAGCCCACAAGTTCGGCTTGTTCTAACCGACCGCAAGACCAACTCTTAAAGCAAAGACCCCGTCAACGCGACGGGGTCTTTGCTTTAAAAAGTGCTACTTCTTGGCTGGGGTGTACATCACCTGGAACATCCAGATGACTACCCAGGCAACTGCAACAGCTGTCACAGCGAACAGCGCATAAGACAGAACGCGCAGAGCGAGCTCGCGTGAACTTGCTGCCTTGTTACCCTTGCCGGCCAGGTGCTGAGCCGAGGTCAAGAAGCGAACGCCGAGCGAGTAAACGATGACCACGAAGGCCGAGAAGCCGATCGAGATCGG
>CAITNA010000160.1 GCA_903893675.1 uncultured Micrococcales bacterium | reverse complement strand
TTGCGCGCTCAACCTCATCGCGACGTTTGGCTGAGAAAGGCTGTTTTGGCCAGTGTTCAACCAAGCTGGCCTTGTCGGCTGGGTTCTTTTCATTCTGAACTTCAGGCAATTCGTATTCGGCGATTGGCGAAACCCCACCCGCAGCGCATTCCTCAAGGTAGCTAGACATCGGGCGAGCCTTGGTCTCGGCTGGTTGCCAGTAGGAACCAGTCAGCAAGAGATCGACCTTTGCACGAGTCACAGCAACGTATGCCAGGCGGCGCTGCTCCTGAAGCCCCATCTTCTTTACGTCTTCTTTGAAGGCCTTGATGGTCTTGTTCAGGTCTGTTTGGTTGTCGTCCTTGAAAAGATCGATGCTCGGAAGTGAGTCGCGGTCGCCTCTCAATGCATAAGGCAGAACATCCGCGTTTAGCCAACCGGTGTTGTCGTTTGACCCCTTTGGCAGGTCTCCCTCGTTGAAGCTTCCGATGGCGACGTGCTCCCACTCCAAACCCTTGGATGCGTGGATGGTCAGAATCTGAACCATTCCAGGGCGACCTACCGGTGGTGCTGCATCGACTCGATCAAGATCATCGGCGAAGTCGAGGTATTCGAGCAGTGCGCCTACGGTTGGTGCGTCATTGTTTGCCGCATAAGAACCCACGACCGAAACAAACTCGTTCAGGTGCATCATCGGGTTATTGCGACTTGGGTTCGCCATCAACTCGACATCGAGCCAGAGCTCAGCAATCACAGCGCGAACCAATTCAGCCAGCGGAAGACCAATGCGCTTGCGTAGCTTGCCGAAAAGTTCGCCAGCCTTGACTAAGCGTTCGAGACCTTCGTCGGAAATTGCATCGGTGCTGAGTTTCGGCCCATTCGCAATGTCGTCGAGTGCGTCAATCAGTGAGACCTGAGCTTCATCGAGCTTGCCCTCTGCCTGACGGTGTTCATAGCTCGACTTGGCCAGCGAATCTGCATATTTATAGAGGCCATCGATATCTTTTGGTCCGATGCGGAAACGCGCGCCCGTTAGCAAACGAATAAGTTCAGAGCCGGCATCAGGTCGACTGATTACGGCCAGGGCGCAGCGAACGTCAGTCACCTCAGGCATGGTGAGCAGGCCACCCAAGCCCACAACCTCGACGTCAACACCGGCAGCCTGCAGCGCTGCTACATAGATCGGAATGCGCTTCTTCTTAGCCAGAAGCAGAGCACCCTTTGGCATTTCCTCGTCGATAGGAATTTCCATGCGCTCGGCGAACCAGGAGGCAACAGCCTTGGCCTCTTGCTCGATGGTCTCGTGCCAGTTGATGAAAACCTCGCCCGGCGCCTCTGCTGACCGCACGGTCAATGGCTCGCGCTCCACTGAACGCACGAGATCCTGCTGGGTTGCAGCTAAGTAATCTGCGGGAGTATCGAGCGGCTTGGCAATCTTGTTCGCAATGTCGAGAACGCCTTGCGGATTGCGCCACGATGTGGACAACTGGAAAGGGACTCTGTTGTCAGCACCGAAGTCACGCTTGAACTCAGCCAAGTTTGACTCGGATGCGCCGTTTGCGATAAGCGATGCTATTGACTCGCCCACCATCACGCGTGACGCCGCCTTAGCAAGGGTGATGCCGAGCGCCTTCGATACGAACGGAACGGTGCGCGATGCACGAGGGTTTGCCTCGAGCACGTAGAGCACGTCGCTGGCCAGAGCGAACTGAACGTTTAGCAAGCCACGAACGCCGATGCCTCGAGCAATCGCCTCTGTGGCCTTGACCACGCGGTCGATCTGCCCGCGGCTCATGGTGACCGGTGGAAGCGTGCAACTCGAGTCACCCGAGTGAATACCGGCTTCCTCGATGTGTTCCATCACTCCGCCGACATAGAGCTGCTCGCCATCAAATAGCGCGTCGATGTCAATTTCGATGGCGTCATCCAAGAATCTGTCAACAAGCAGCGGATGAGTCGGACCAACAATGCCCTGGTCTGCGATGCGGTCGAAGTAGTCGACTAGCGAAGACTGGTCATAGACGATCTCCATGCCGCGACCGCCGAGCACGAAGCTTGGGCGAACCAATACAGGGTAGCCGATGCGCGCGGCGATAACCTCGGCCTCGGCGAGAGTAATTGCGGTGCCGTTGGCTGGCGCGAGCAACTTGGCCTCGTCAAGAATCTTTGAGAACAGGCCGCGCTCTTCTGCAAGGTCGATTGCCTCTGGCGAGGTTCCAAGAATCGGAACACCGGCTGCTTCAAGACCCTTGGCTAGACCAAGTGCGGTCTGGCCACCGAGTTGCACGACGACGCCAACGAGTTCGCCTGATTGCGACTCGGCGTGAATTACTTCGAGAACATCCTCGAGGGTTAGCGGCTCGAAATATAGTCGGTCGCTGGTGTCGTAGTCGGTCGAGACGGTCTCAGGGTTGCAGTTGATCATGATGGTCTCGAACCCAGCCTCGCTGAGCGCGAATGACGCGTGCACACAGCTGTAGTCGAACTCGACACCCTGACCAATGCGGTTCGGGCCTGAACCCAGGATGACCACCTTGCGACGCGACGACGGCAAGACCTCGGTCTCTTCCTCGTAGGTCGAGTAGTAATACGGGGTCTCAGCGGGAAACTCGCCGGCACAGGTGTCGACGGTCTTGTAGACCGGGCGCAGGCCGTGCTCGTGACGCAATGCGCGAACCTCGGCCTCAGTCATGCCGCGAAGTGCAGCGATCTGCACGTCGCTGAAGCCGTGGTCCTTTGCGTGGCGAATCAAGTCATCAGTCAGCGCACTCGCCTGCTTGATTTCGTCAGCAACTTCGTTGATCAGAACAATCTGGTCGATAAACCAAGGGTCGATCTTGGTCGACTCGAATACCTCGGCATTGGTAGCCCCTGCGCGAAGCGCTTGCTGCACAGCAACGATGCGACCATCGGTCGGAACCTTGATCTGCTCAAGCAACGAGGCCTTGTCGCCAATCGGACCATCCCAGTGGAATGACGAACCACGACGCTCGAGCGAGCGAAGAGCCTTCTGAAGTGCCTGCGAGTAGTTGCGGCCAAGAGCCATTGCCTCGCCCACCGACTTCATGGTCGTGGTCAAGGTGGCGTCAGCTGCCGGGAACTTCTCGAATGCAAAACGAGGAACCTTCACCACGATGTAGTCGAGGGTTGGTTCGAAAGATGCCGGGGTCACCTTGGTGATGTCGTTAGGAATCTCATCCAGGGTGTAGCCAATCGCGAGCTTTGCTGCGATCTTCGCAATCGGGAAGCCAGTTGCCTTTGATGCCAGCGCAGACGAGCGCGAAACACGTGGGTTCATCTCGATGACAATGACGCGACCATCAACCGGGTCGACCGCGAACTGGATGTTGCAACCACCGGTGTCGACACCGACATCGCGAATGATCTGAATGCCGATGTCCCGAAGGTTCTGGTACTCGCGGTCGGTAAGGGTCAGTGCCGGTGCCACGGTGATTGAGTCACCGGTGTGCACGCCAACAGGGTCAACGTTCTCGATTGAACAGACAACCACGCAGTTGTCGTTCTTGTCGCGCATGAGTTCGAGCTCGTATTCCTTCCAACCCAGGATGCTCTCCTCGAGCAGCACCTCAGTAGTCGGCGAGGCTTGCAGGCCGGCACCGGCGATGCGGCGCAGGTCATCCTCGTTGTATGCGAAGCCAGAACCCAAGCCACCCATAGTGAACGATGGGCGAACCACCATTGGGTAGCCGAGCACGTCAACTGCCGCGAGGCATTCCTCGATGGTGTGAGCAATCACTGAACGGGCAACGTCTGCCCCGGCGTCTAGCACCAACTGCTTGAACAGCTGACGGTCTTCGCCCTTCTTGATGGCGTCGACCTTGGCACCAATGAGCTCAACGCCGTGCTTCTCGAGAATGCCGAGTTCGTGCAGCGACATGGCTGCGTTCAGAGCCGTCTGGCCACCGAGGGTCGGCAAAATCGCATCCGGACGTTCCTTGATGATGATCGACTCGATGACCTCAGGGGTGATCGGCTCGACATAGGTCGCATCTGCGAAGTCTGGGTCGGTCATGATGGTGGCCGGGTTGGAGTTGATCAGAATCACTCGGATGCCCTCAGCGCGCAATACGCGGCAGGCCTGGGTGCCCGAGTAGTCGAACTCACAGGCCTGACCGATGACGATTGGGCCTGAACCGATTACCAGAACCGAATTGATGTCTTGACGCTTTGGCATTAGTTGCTCACCTTCGAGTTCTGAATCATCTCGACCAGTCGGTCGAACAGGTAGCTGCTGTCGTGTGGGCCGGCAGCGGCCTCCGGGTGGTACTGCACCGAGAACGCTGGAATGTCGACGCACTCCAAACCCTCGACGCAATCGTCATTGAGCGACACGTGCGATACGCGAACGCGACCGTAGCCATTCGGGCTCTCGACATCGTCGCGACCGGCGATTTTCACCGCGAAGCCGTGGTTGTGCGCGGTCACTTCGACCTTGCCGGTCTTGCGGTCTAACACCGGCTGATTGATTCCGCGGTGACCAAACGGCAGCTTGTATGTGTCGAAGCCGAGTGCGCGACCAAGCAACTGGTTGCCGAAGCAGATTCCAAAGAACGGGATGCGCGCATCCAAGATTTCACGAAGCGTTGCCACCTGGCCTGCCGCCGCCTGTGGGTCACCGGGACCATTCGAGTAGAACACCGCATCTGGGTTCCAGGCAGTCAGAGTGCTGGCCGAAGACTTGGCTCCGAATACCCGAACACGCAATCCGCGCGAGAGCATGTGCTCGATGGTTGAGCGCTTGATGCCCAGGTCGAGAATCGCAACGCGGCCCACTTCGGCCACGGTTGGAGCCTCTTCGTAGTCGTCTGGGGTCGTGACTGTGTCACTGAGAGACAGGCCAGTCATTTCGGCTCCGCCGCGAACAATGGCAAGCAGCATGTCGGTGCTTGCTTCTGCCGCGGTGCCGCTAAAGATTCCGGCGCGCATGGCGCCCTTGTCGCGCAGGTGACGAGTCAGAGCGCGAGTGTCGATGCCGCTGATGCCAACGATGCCGTATTTCACCAGCTCGTCGTCTAGCGACTTCTCTGCGCGGAAGTTCGAAACCACGCGAGACGGATCGCGCACGACATAGCCAGCGACCCAAATCTGACTCGACTCCTCGTCGCGAGCGTTGACGCCGGTGTTGCCGATGTGCGGAGCGGTCTGCACCACAATCTGACCTGCATACGAAGGGTCGGTCAGGGTCTCCTGATAGCCGGTCATGCCCGTGGCAAACACCAGCTCGCCGAGACTGCGCCCCTGCGCACCATAGGCCTTGCCCCTAAAAGTTCTGCCGTCTTCAAGCACCAATACCGCGCTCATCGAGCACCATCCTTCATAACCAGTTGTTTCAAAGCTTCATTAAGTTCGACTGTGTCCTCTGCGCGGTCGATGCGCAGCTGAGTCGTCACCTGAGTTGCCCCAAGCAGCCAAGAGATTGCGAGCAGGCCGTCGGCCTCTACCCCGCGATCGATGGTGGCTGACGCTCTGCCAACCTCGAGCAGCAAATTAGCTGGGATGGCGAAACTCTCTTCGCCAACGCGCTCGATTCCGATGCCCTCATCTGTGACCACAAGCTGAGCCTTGCCGCGATACATCAGACCGCCGGTGACCACGCGCTCGAGCGGCTTGTCACGGAACACGGTGGCCACGTATTGCCCTTTGGCTGCGACTACTGGCTTGCCTGCCAACGCAGTGAGGTCGATAAGCGCGCCGAGTTCGCCGTCAGAGGCCTGCGCTCGCGACTTTCTGCGGCTGCTGCGCAGAACCAAGAACACTGCGACAGCAAGCACAGCGATGCTGATTGCCGCCATCAAATACTTCTGCATTAGTGTCGACCAGCCTTTGCTAGCTCGCCGTCGCGCACCGTAAAGTAGCCGCGGTAGATGGTGTGGCGAATTTCGCCAGGCAACTCGAGTTCGGCATACGGGTTGTTCTGGCTTTTCGATGCGGTGTGCTTTGAGATTTTGCGAGCTGCGCTTGCGTCGATGAGTGCCAGGTTGGCCACCGAGCCAACCGCAATCGGGTTGCCCTGTTCGGTGTCGCCCGCGATTGCTGCTGGAGCGTGCGAGAGAACTTCCGCGAGACGTGCCCAAGTTGACTTGCCTGAGTCAATCAAAACCATTTGCGCAACCGATGCTGCGGTCTCAAGCCCAACCATGCCGAATGCGGCTGCAGACCACTCGCAGTCCTTCGATTCACTCGGGTGTGGCGCGTGATCGGTTGCGATTATGTCGATGGTGCCATCGATCAGCGCTTCACGAAGTGCCTCAACGTCTGCCGCGGTGCGAAGCGGAGGGTTGACCTTGTAGATCGGGTCATAGTTGCGAGCCAGCTCATCGGTGAGAAGCAGGTGGTGAGGCGTAACTTCAGCCGTCACCTTGATGCCCTGTGCCTTCGCCCAGCGAACAATTTCGACAGATCCCTTGGTTGATAGGTGACATACATGGATGCGCGAATCGAGCGACTGCGCGAGCAGCACGTCACGCGCAATGATTGATTCTTCTGCCACAGCAGGCCAACCAGCCAAACCGAGCTCAGAGCTAACCGAGCCTGCGTTCATCTGTGCGCCTTCGGTGAGGCGTGGCTCTTGGGCGTGCTGCGCGATGACTCCGTCGAACGCCTTTACGTATTCGAGCGCTCGGCGCATCACCAGCGGATCGCTGACGCACTTGCCGTCGTCGCTGAATAAGCGCACGCCCGCGAGCGAGCGGTTCATGCTGCCGAGTTCGGCAAGGCGCTGGCCACCGAGACCGACCGTTACGGCTCCGATTGGGTAGACATCTACGTAGCCTGCGCGCTGCCCTAGCGACCAGACCTGCTCGACAACGGCCGCGTTGTCTGCCACCGGGTTGGTGTTAGCCATTGCGTGAACGGCGGTAAAGCCACCCTTGGCTGCCGACTGCGAACCGGTGAGAACGGTCTCGCTCTGCTCGAAGCCAGGTTCGCGAAGGTGAGTGTGCAGATCGACAAAGCCAGGAAGTAGGTTGAGCCCGGAGCAATCGATGACTTCGGTGCCGGTTAACCCCTGACCAATTTCGACAATGCGGTCGGCGCTGACCCTCACGTCTGCCACCGAACCGTCAGGAAGGGTTGCCGCCTTCAGAACGAACTCACTCATGAATCTGCCTTTCCTGCGAAATCAAGTTGAACAAAACCGCCATGCGAACAGAGATGCCGTTGGCAACCTGGCGGACAATGGCCGACTGCGGGCTGTCTGCTACCGAGCTGGCGATTTCTAATCCGCGGTTCATTGGCCCAGGATGCATGATCACTGTCTTGTCACTTAGCCGAGCGAATCGCTCCTGGGTCAAACCCCAGATGTTCGAGTATTCGTTCGCAGATGGGAAGAAAGCCGAGTTCATGCGCTCGAGCTGAATGCGAAGCATCATCACGACATCAGGCTTCACCGACTGAAGCGCTTCGTCCAGGTCAAAGTGTTGAATGCCAAGGCCGCGAGGCATAAGTGTTGGCGTAGCAATCAGGTGCACTTCTGCACCGAGGGTCTTCAGCAAGTAGAGGTTCGAACGGGCAACTCGCGAGTGTGCAATGTCGCCAACGATTGCGACCTTCACGCCGTCAAGTGCCTTGCCGCGCGTCGAACCGAATCCGTGCAAGCGCTCACGCATGGTCATTGCATCGAGCAGCGCCTGCGTCGGATGCTCGTGTGTGCCGTCTCCCGCATTCACAACGGGCACGTCAGTCCAGCCGCGTTCTGCCAAAGCCTGAGGCGCACCGGATGCGGCGTGACGAATTACAAAGGCATCTACCCCGCCAGCTGCCAGGGTCTGTGCGGTGTCTTTGAGGCTCTCGCCCTTCGAAACGCTCGAGCCCTTTGCAGAGAAGTTGATCAGGTCGGCGCTCAGGCGTTTGGCTGCGATCTCGAAAGATACGCGCGTGCGAGTGGAGTCTTCGAAGAATAGGTTTACGACGGTCTTGCCGCGAAGGGTTGGCAGCTTTCGCAGCCCACGCTCGTTGACCTGGGCCATCTCATCGCTGAGGTCGAGCAACGCAATTGCCTCATCGCGAGTTAGGTCTTTGGTGCTGAGCAGGTGCCTCACTTTTCGATCCTGACTGAATCGTCGCCGTCGACGCTGCTCAGGTGCACACGAATCTTCTCGTCACGGTTGGTAGGCAAATTCTTGCCAACAAAATCTGCTCGGATGGGCAACTCACGGTGACCGCGATCGATAAGCACTGCCAATCGCACTGCGCGTGGGCGACCATACTCGCGAAGGGCATCGAGAGCTGCTCGCACTGTGCGACCGCTGTTGAGCACGTCGTCAACCAGAACGACCACCTTGTCATCGAGACCACCGGCGGGAACATCCGTGGGGGTGACTTCGCGGGTTGGTTTGCGGTCTAGATCATCGCGATACATGGTGATGTCTAGGCGACCCAGAAAGTCTGCCGGCATTGCGTTGCCGTTTCGGCGAATGACCTCTGCGATGCGCTCCGCCAGAGCGACGCCGCGCGTTGGAATGCCGAGAATGACGAGGTTGTCTGTGCCGTGATTGGCTTCAAGAATTTCGTGAGAAATGCGGGTAATTGCCCGACTAATGTCGTCGCTAGATAGGACGGTGCGTGATTCCACGCCCACCTCCTTCTGCGCCTCTCTGGACGCCTTTAAAGGATTGGTACTTCGTAAATACTACTAGGCCTTGGTGGCCGAGATTTTGTTGAGCAGTCCGTTGATAAAGCCCGAGGAAGCCTCGGTTGAGTACTCTTTGGCAAGCTCGACGGCTTCGTCGACGGCAACAGCGTCAGGCACCTGGTCGTTGAACAGGATCTCCCAGGTGGCAGCGCGCAGAATGGCGCGATCTAGGTTCGGCATGCGGGCTAGCGACCAGCCATGGGCGTAGGTCTCGAGAGTTTCGTCAATTTCGGCCTGGTGCTCTGCAACGCCGGCAACGATCAGCTTGGCGTAGTCAAAGATTTCGCGCTGGGCAGCTGGGTCCTCTGCGTGCTCGAGCGCTGTGTCAATCATCAGCGCTGCTTGCTCACCGCGAAGGTCAGAAGAAAACAGGGCGTCAACGGCCCGCTTTCGAGCCTTCGTGCGTGCGCTCACCGGTTATTCGCTGATGCGACCGAGGTAGTCGCCAGTGCGAGTGTCAACCTTGACCTTGGTGCCCTGCTCAACGAACAAAGGCACGTTGATCTGCAGGCCGGTCTCGAGAGTCGCAGGCTTGGTGCCACCGGTTGAGCGGTCGCCCTGGAGGCCAGGCTCGGTGTAGGTGATTTCAAGAATTACTGATGCAGGAAGCTCAACGTAAATCGGGTTTCCCTCGTGCAGTGCAACGACTGCCTCTTGGTTCTCGAGCATGTAGCCAGCTGAGTCGCCGACGACAACGGCGTCGACGGTGAACTGGTCGTAGTTGTCAACATCCATGAATACGAAGCCAGAGCCGTCGTTGTAGAGGAAGGTCATGTTGCGCTTGTCGACGTTTGCGGTCTCGACCTTGACGCCTGCGTTGAAAGTCTTGTCGACAACCTTGCCGCTGAGCACGTTCTTGAGCTTGGTGCGAACGAATGCTGGGCCCTTGCCAGGCTTTACGTGCTGGAACTCGACGACTGCCCACAGCTGTCCGTCGATGTTGAGAACCAGGCCGTTCTTGAGGTCGTTTGAAGTTGCCATGCGAAATTAATCCGTTTCTTGGGGATTGGTTGAAATCTGGATAAGTCTAAACGACTAGGCCACCAAGTCGAGGGCGGCCAGGTATGAACCCACGCCGAATCCGGCAATAACACCGGTTGCCACGCCCGAAATCACGGATGTGTGGCGGAATTCCTCGCGGCTGTGCGGGTTCGAGAGGTGCACCTCGATCAGCTTGAGGCCGGCCTTGGTAATGAGGGCCGCGGCATCGCGGGTTGCATATGAGTAGTGAGTGAAGGCTGCAGGGTTCAAAATCACGTTCGAGCCGGTGTCGACAGCCTCGTGCAGCCACTTGATCAGTTCTGCTTCGCTGTCGGTCTGACGCACATCGGCGGTGAGGCCGAGAGCTGAGGCCTTCGCCTGAACATGGCTGGTCAGCTCGGCAAAGTCGGCCGAACCATAGATTTCCGGCTCGCGCGAGCCAAGACGACCAAGGTTTGGGCCATTGAGAATAAGTACCTTCGACATGGCTACCAGATTACTCGGCGATCTCTTGATAGGCGGCGAACAGCATCTCGCTGGTTGGTGCATTCATGATGGTCGGCTTGGCAAGGTCGTCGAGCACCACGAAGCGAAGCGAACCGGCGCGCGACTTCTTGTCGCGCTGCATTGTGGCAACAAGTTTCTCGAACTCACTGGCTCGATAGGTGGTTGGCAAACCAAGACTGGTGAGCACTGCTCGGTGGCGGTCAACGACCTCGTCCGATAGGCGACCGGCAAGGCGCGCTAGTTCGGCGACAAACATCATGCCAATTGAAATTGCTGCACCGTGACGCCACTGGTAGCGCTCATTCAGCTCGATGGCGTGGCCGAGGGTGTGGCCATAGTTCAAAATCTCGCGCAGGCCTGACTCCTTGAAGTCCTCGCCCACCACTCGAGCCTTGATTGCGATGCAACGCTCGACGATCTCGCGGAACTCATCCGAGTTGATGTCTGTCGCCGTTTCGAGATTGGCCTCGATGATTTCTAGGATGCACGGATCAGCGATGAAGCCATACTTGACTACCTCGCCGAAGCCAGCGAGCAACTCGTTGCGCGGAAGAGTCTGCAAGGTGTCGAGATCGACAAGAACCGCGCTTGGAGCGTGAAAGACGCCGACAAGGTTCTTGCCTTCGGCTGTGTTGACGGCGGTCTTGCCACCGATGGCGGCATCAACCATGCCGAGAAGTGTTGTCGGCACGGCGATGAACTTCACTCCGCGCAACCAGGTTGCCGCAACAAAACCTGCGAGGTCAGTAACCGCGCCTCCGCCGAAGCCGATGATTGCATCGGTGCGAGTGAAGTCGAGACTGCCGAGCTGCTGCCAGCAGAATGCTGCGACCTCAATGCGCTTGGCATCTTCGCCGGTTGGCACCTCGACTGCGTATGCCTGCAATCCGGTCTCGGCTAGGGCCGCGCGAATCTCTTCGGCGCTGACTTCGAACCCCTGCGGGTAAATCAGCATTACCTTCTGAACTCCAGAGCCGAGAGTGGTCGCAAGCTCACCGAGCAGCCCGCGGCCGACGATGACGTCGTATGGGCTGTCTCCAGCCACTTTGATCACGGTGTTACTCATCTAGGCCGAGTCCTGTTCTGATGTCTTGAACCGATTGCTTGATTGGAGCACCAGAGCAATCGATTTCGATGTCTGCTACCGAGGCATAAATCGCTTTGCGCTCGTCGTATATGCGCTTCCAGTCGTCGAGCCCGTTCTGAAGCAGCGGACGGCTGCCTTGACTCAAGCGCTTGGCCATGTGGGTTCCGTCTGTCGAAAGGTAGACCACGGTCGATCGCACCAGGCGCTGCCTTGTAACCTCGCTGAGCACTGCCCCGCCTCCGGTTGCGACAACACCAGGCTCGGCGATTGCCTCGGCCACGATGTCTTCTTCGTGAGTGCGAAAAGCTCCCTCGCCGTGCTCGGCGAAGTAGTGCGGAATGTCGCCGTAGCGAGCGACAAACATGGCATCAGTGTCGCGAAACGGAACGCCTAAAGATGAGGCAAGCTTCTTGCCGATCGTGGTTTTGCCAACACCCATCGGGCCGACCAAAACAATTACCTGCGAGCCGAGCATTAGTCGGCTTGTGCGATGTGAGACTTTAAAACAGCTGGGATGCTCCCCAGGTAGCTCTGTAGGTTGCGCTTGGTTTCTGCAACCGAGTCGCCACCAAACTTCTCGAGCACCGAGTTTGCGATTACGAGAGCGACCATTGCCTCTGCAACGACGCCGGCGGCAGGAACCGCGCAGACGTCACTGCGCTGGTGATGCGCCGTGGTTGCTTCGCCGGTTGCAACGTCGATGGTCTTGAGTGCCTTAGGCACGGTGCTGATTGGCTTCATTGCGGCGCGAACACGGATGACCTCACCGTTAGACATGCCACCTTCAATGCCGCCCGCTCGGTCTGAACTGCGAACCACGGTGTCGCCCTCTTGAACGATTTCATCGTGTGCGACAGAGCCACGGCGGCGAGCAGTTTCGAAACCGTCGCCGATTTCGACGCCCTTGATTGCTTGGATGCCCATGATGCTTGCAGCCAACTGCGAATCGAGGCGCCTATCCCAGTGAACAAAGCTGCCGAGGCCTGGAGGGCAACCGTAAACCAGTGTCTCGACAACGCCACCGAGAGTGTCGCCGTCTTTGTGCGCAGCATCGACTTCATCGATCATGCGCTGTGAAAGTGTCTTGTCAAAGGCGCGAAGTGGGTCTTCGTCGATCGCAGCAAGGTCGCTCGGCTTCGGCAAAACGTAGTCGCGCCCCTGCTCGACAGAACCGATTGCAACTGTATGAG
This sequence comes from uncultured Micrococcales bacterium, assembly GCA_903893675.1. Classification (GTDB taxonomy): domain Bacteria; phylum Actinomycetota; class Actinomycetes; order Actinomycetales; family Microbacteriaceae; genus Rhodoluna. Next base: position 817 of record CAITNA010000160.1, on the reverse strand, counting down.
TGATCAGCTTGATGCCGAGTTCGCTCAGGAACTTTGTGGCCACTTCGCCGAGTGCCACTCGAGCCGCGGTCTCACGAGCGCTTGCTCGTTCGAGCACCGGGCGACTGTCAAGGAAGCCGTACTTCTGCATTCCAGTGAAATCTGCGTGACCTGGTCGCGGGCGAGTCAGTGCCTCGGCGCGGGCTCCAGTGAGCTCGTGGTCGATAGGGTCAGCCGACATCACTTCTTGCCACTTAGGCCACTCGGTGTTTGCCACAGTGATTGCTACCGGTCCGCCCATGGTCAAACCGTGGCGGACTCCGCCAGAGATCGAGACCTGGTCTTCTTCAAACTTCATGCGAGCACCGCGGCCGTAGCCAAGTCGGCGTCTGGCAAGTGCAGCCTGGATTTCGTTGGTGGTTACCGGCACGCCCGCAGGCAGGCCCTCAAGCACGGCAACAAGTTCGGGTCCGTGCGACTCTCCGGCAGTAATCCAACGCAGCATCAAACTATTCTGCCACGGCAGGCCTTGGCTGGCCTAGAGCAGACCCACAGAATCACGCATTGCGTGCATTACCGCTGCCTCGTTGAACAGCTCGAGCTCGAGCGGGTTGCCAGAGAAGAGTCGAATCTGCGCGATGGCCTGCCACAGCAACATCTCCATGCCCGAAATCACTGGCAGCGATCTGTCGCTCCAAATGCGAGCGGCGGCTGATGGCCACGGCTCGTATGCAACATCGAAAAGCGAGGCGTTTCGCGAGCTGGCCGAGGCTCACAGTTTCGCGGTTGCCAGCGAGTTCGCCGAGTTGGTGGCCGATCTAGAGTCGGGTCTAACGAT
>CAITNA010000159.1 GCA_903893675.1 uncultured Micrococcales bacterium | reverse complement strand
CGCCGCCGAAGCCGAGGCGAAGCGTCTAGAACTTGAGCGCATTGAGGCCGATCGTTTGGCAGCCGAAGCGGCTGAAGCCGAGCGCCTCGAGGCAGAGCGCATCGAAGCCGAGCGCATAGCCGAAGAACTTGCCGAGGCAGAACGCCTAGAGGCGCAGCGCATAGCTGACGAGATCGCAGAGGCAGAGCGGCTAGAAGCCGAGCGCATTGCGTTTGCTGCCGCTGAAGCCGAACGAATCGAACTCGAAGAGCTTGCCGCCCAGGTTGCGGAACTTGAGCGGATCGAGGCTGAGCGTGTTGAAGCTGCTGCACTTGAAGAGGCTGAGGCCGCCGCAAAGCTAGAAGAAGCTATGCAAGTCGCAGAAGAGTTGAGCGAAGAAGAAGTCGAACCTCAGCGCGCGAGTGATTACGCAACCGGAAGCTTCGACATCATCGAGACCGCACAAGTCACCATCGTTGACGAGGTCGACCCAGCAACTTTTGAAAACCTCCTCGAGCAAGACGAAATTGCTTTCACCGATGAAGACAAGAAGCAGAAGCAGCCGATCGCAGAGGTTGCCAGGCGTTCGAAGGCCCTCTCGCAATTGTTTGTCTGGACGGGCATCACCGTTGGCGTTATTCCAATCTTTCTTGGCGCATTCGTGGCGCAAACCGGTTTGCCAATCGCGCTTGTGCTTGGCGCGCTCGTCATCGGTTTTGCGTTTAGCGCAGTGATCATTGCCTCAGGCGCGGTTGCAGGCAAGCGCAGTGGTTTGCAGACGCTGATGCTCTCGCGTGCATCGCTTGGTGTTCGCGGTGGTTCGGCAGTGGCCATCCCAGTATTTGTTTCAAAGATTTTTGTGGGCACAGTGACCGTTGTTGCTATCGGCAAGCAGTTGTTTGACGGAACCGTCGTTGGTCTGCCAACTCTTGCTTCAACGTTGGCACTCGGATCGACATCGATTAGTTGGCTTGCAGTTCTTGCGGTCGCTTTGATTTTCGTCGCAGCTGTTTTTGCAACTCTTGGTGGGCGAGTTCTCTACTGGCTTCAGTGGGGTGCAGCTGTGGTCGGAGTGTTGGCCGTTGCCGCCTTCGCTATAGGCGTCGGCCCTGCCTTCACCAGCGCAAAGTTCGACTTCGCCGCTGCCATTTCAGGGCCACAGGTCGCACAGGCTCTGGCTCTCGCCGGTTTGCTGGGCGCTGGGCTTGGAGCAATCTGGACGGCTAGCGTTGCAGATTTCACCAGACAGGTGCCAATGAGCGAAAGCGGCAAGAAGGTGGCATTGTTCGTTGCGCTACCTGTCGGCGTGCTATCGCTGCTCGCCGCAATCGCCGGAGCATTCGCGTTTGCAGCCGCCAAGGGTGCGGGCACGCAAAGCGTTATGACTTCTCTGTTGTCTGTGTTGCCTGACTGGTCGGGTTCGATTGTGCTCGTTGGTGGCGGTCTGCAGCTGCTGGTCTGGAGCGCATCCTGGTTTTATTCGTCGAGCGTCTCACTTCGCGGTCTCGGCGTGCGCGTCGGTCGCGTTCTAAGTCAAAGCATCGTCTTCGTTTTGGTTATCTCGAGTCTTGCAATTGGCGCTGCATCGTCTGCCGAGGTTCTTCGCGCGGCCTTCGTTATCGCGTTGATCTTTTTGATGGCGTTCGCCGGCGCATTCGTCGGAGATGTTTGGCGCCGCAAGGCCGCCTATGACGAGACCGGTCTGCGTCAGGCTTTCGGAGTTTATGGCGCAGTGAACTGGGTGAATCTGTCTGGCTTTATCGTTGCGGTTGTGTTGGGCCTCGGCTTCGTTTCGACTTCACTCGACGAATTCTTCGTCACTAATTTCATCGGCCGCTATCTGACCGCGATTGATTTCACGGATGCACTTGCCGGATTGTTTATCGCTTTTGCTATTGCTGCACTGGTTCCTGTCGCATTCGGCGGCAAGCGCATTAGGGCACAGGAGCAAAAGGTTTACGATGTTGAGGCTCGTCGCAACACCTTCGACTCGATCGACCTCGGCTCAATCTAGTGACCAATCATAAAACGCTCGTTGCGGCAATTGAGCAGCGCTGGCCGGTTGACGCCGCGGAGACGTGGGATCGCGCGGGACTAATCGTTGGCTCGGATGAGCAGCAAATTCAAAAGGTCATGCTCACGGTCGATGTGACATCTGACGTCGTCGGCGAGGCAATTGCTGCAAGCGCTGATTTGATTCTTGCCCACCATCCGGTGCTGTTGCGACAGAGCCCTTCTATTGCTGCAGATGTGGCAAAGAGTAAGACTTTTGCAGCGGCAATTGACGCCGGCGTGGCCATCTATGCTGCCCACACCAACGCAGACATCACGGCCACCGGTGTTTCAGCGACGCTTGCCAGGGCTGCCGGGCTAACCAACCTGGAGCCTCTCGTTCCTGTGACTCAGACCACCGGCCACGGCCGCATGGGGCGATTGGCAGAGCCGAAGACCCTGCTCGAGTTTGCGCGTGGGCTAGCCGCCGTGCTGCCATCGACCGCATCGGGTGTGCGAGTCGCCGGAGACCCAAACCAGCTGATCTCTACCGTGGCGCTATGTGCAGGCGCGGGCGACAGCTTCATTGCCGAAGCCTTGGCTTCCGGAGCCGATCTTTACCTCACCTCGGATCTTCGCCACCATCCGGTGCAAGAGGCTCTCGAGAGTGCGGCGGCATCATCCAAGCCATTTGCAATGGTCGACATTTCGCACTGGGCAGCCGAATGGCTTTGGCTCGAAACCGCGCGGGATGAGCTCGCCGCCGAGTTTCCGCAGGTAACCTTTGTAGTGAGCGACCTGCGCACCGATCCCTGGGATTTCGTGGTTACGCAGTAGCAGGCAAATTCAAATTCCATAGGCGAGGTCATGAAAGCAACAGCAGTCGAACAACAGGCATTGCTAGACCTTGCGGCCGTAGATCTCGAAATCGCCCGTGCCAATCGGCGCCTGGCTGAAATCGAACAGGCAACCGCTCGTGATGCCGCGCAGGCCAAGTTGTCGGCCGCCTCAGAGCAGCTTCTGACCGCGCGCCACATCGCGGATGAACTGGCAAGTGAAATCGAACGCCTAGAACAAGATCTGGCCCTCGTTGACACCCGCATCGCCCAAGACAAGAGCAGACTCGAAACCAGCAGCAATCCTCGCGACATTACGGGCATTCAACACGAGTTGGTGTCGCTCGAAAAGCGCAAAGCGAATCTTGAAGAGGCAGAGCTCGAGCTGCTCGAGCGTCGCGAGGCAAATTCTGCCGATGTTGCAGAGGCCGCGACCGCTCGAACGACGGCGCAGGCCGAACTCGATCAAATCGATGCCGAGCTTGAGGCCTCTGCTGTGAAGGCCAAGAGCGGGCTGGCCCTTCTGATGCAGCAGCGTGAGAAGTTTGCTTCGCTGGTTACGGCAGAGCAGCAGGAGCTTTACAACAAGCTGGTTGGCAAGACTCTGCCGGTTGCCAGGCTCGAGGGGTTCACCTGCGGTGCTTGCAACTTGGCCCTTTCAGGTGCCACTGTCGATGAGATTCGCTCCACTCCGCGCGACGAGCTTGCTCGCTGCCCAGAGTGCGCAGCAATGTTGGTGACCTTCTAATGAAGTTGATCATCGAGGCTGACGGCGGTTCTCGCGGTAATCCAGGGGTTGCCGGTTCTGGTGCTGTCGTGCTCGATGAGGCCGGCAACGTGCTTGTCGAAATTGCCCGATACGTAGGCACCGCGACCAACAACGTTGCCGAATACACAGCACTCATCGCAGGGCTACAGGCGGCAATTGCGCTCGACGCCGGCGCGAGCATCCACGTTCGCATGGACAGCAAACTCGTCATCGAGCAAATGGGTGGCGGTTGGAAGATCAAGCACCCAGACATGATTTCGCTCGGTGCAAAGGTTCAAGAACTCGTGCGTGGGCGAGAGGTGACCTGGCAGTGGATTCCGCGCGAACAGAACTCGCGCGCAGACGCCCTCGCTAACAAAGCCATGGATGAACTTGCCGACTCGACCGTTCATGTTGGTTCTGGCGAGAGCGCATCGGCGAATGCCGGCGATCAACCTGCAATGACGAAGTCGGCTGCGTTGACAGAATTCAACGCGACTCTTCCTTCGAGTGTTCGCGCACCAGGAAATGTGACCGAACCTTTGACCACGTTCATCCTGGTTCGTCACGGTCGCACCGCACTAACCGAGGCACACAAGATTTCTGGCGGCGACGGCGATGACCCAGAACTGAGCGAAGCTGGTCGCGGCGACGCACGCGCTGTTGCCGAGCTGATTGCTACCTTCGGAAAGCCTGGTCGCTTCGAACTCTTAGCCGCTCCTACTGCAATCGTTGCTTCTCCTATGCAGCGCACTCGCCAGACCGCAGGCTTTATTGCAGAGGCAGTTGGTCTCGAGGTAGAGACTCTCGAAAACCTTCGCGAGATCGGCTTCGGAGACTGGGATGGCCACACCAACGAAGAGGTTTCTGCCAGCGATCCAGAAACCTGGAATGCTTGGCGCGGCAGCTGGACCATCGCGCCGCCGAACGGTGAGTCGCTCGAGGTTTTCGACAAGCGCCTTCAGGAAGGTCGCGAGAAGGTTCTGCGTCAGCACGGCGGAAAGACCGTGGTAGTCGTTGCGCACGTGATGCCGATTCGCGGTTTCCTGCGTTGGGGTTTTTCTGCAACCGAGGCCAGCTACTGGCGTTCGCAGGTTGCGCCGTGTTCTGTCACCATCATTCGAGCCTGGGGAGACCAGGCCGCCGAAGTGGTCGCGGTCAATCTCACCGAGCACCTCTAGGCAATAGCCCTATTCATTACCGCCCGCGCTGGCTAACCTTGTCTACGGATGGGTCGGCCAGACGATCGCGGCGCGAAAGCGACGAGGAACGTCCGGGCTCCATAGAGCATGGTGGTGGGTAACACCCACCCGGGGCAACCCGCGAGAAAGTGCAACAGAGAGCAAACCGCCGCGCAAGCGGTAAGGGTGAAACGGTGGTGTAAGAGACCACCAGCGTGCCGGGCAACCGGTGCGGCTAGGTAAACCTCGCCAGGAGCAAGACCAGACAGAGCGCGTTTAGCCTGCTCGGCTAGCGTTCGGGTAGGTCGCTTGAGGCCGTCGGTAACGGCGGTCCTAGATAGATGATCGTCACTCGCAAGAGGACAAAACCCGGCGTATCGGCCGACCCGTCCAATACTTTTTAGTTGCCGTGCAGTTTGTATGCCAGGCGTGCAGCACCAAGGATGCCCGCATTGTTCTTTTTTGCCGCTGGCACAATCTCGCAGCTCAGTTTGAGCAGTGGCAAGAACTCTTCAGACTGCTTAGAGATTCCTCCGCCCACGATGATCAGATCAGGCGAGAAGAGCGCGACCAGCTCTGAGTAGTACTTCTGCAGTCGCTCTGCCCACTGCTTGAAGCTGAGGCCCTCACGTTCCATGGCCGAGTAGGCAGCCTTGGTCTCGTAGTCGACACCGTCAATCTGCAGGTGGCCGAGTTCAGCGTTAGGCACCAGCACGCCGTCATAGAAGATTGCGCTGCCGATTCCTGTGCCGAGAGTGGTCATGATCACTAGACCGGTTTCATTTTGGCCCGCGCCGTATTTCATCTCGGCAAGGCCGGCGGCATCTGCGTCGTTCAATACGTGTACGTGCCGCTTCAAGGCCGTTTCGAAAGCTGCGTCAGCGTCGAAACCAATCCACTTCTTCGATACGTTCGCTGCCGACATTGTTACGCCCTTGCGAACCACGGCCGGAAAGCAGATTCCGACTGGTGCGGCTGAGTCGTGCTTCGGCAGTGCCTTCAGCAAACCCTTCACCGCATCGATGATGTCGTCTGGCTCTCCGCCCGCTGGAGTCTCGACACGAACGCGATCTCCGATGAGCTCGCCCGACTTGACGTCGACAAGTGCGCCCTTGATGCCGGTGCCACCAATGTCGATTCCAACTGCGATTTTTGCCATCTTAACTCCCTAGACAAGCGTAAGAATGTCGGCACCGTTTTCGGTGACAACCAAGCTGTGTTCAAACTGTGCCGTGAGGCTGTGGTCGCGCGTGGTGACAGTCCAGTCATCGCGCCACATGTCCCACTCGTAGCTGCCGAGGGTCAGCATCGGCTCGATTGTGAACACCATGCCGACCTGCATTTCCTGCGAGTATGCGGGTGCCGCGTCGTAGTGCGGAATGATCAGGCCCGAGTGGAAGGCTCTGCCAACCCCGTGGCCAGTGAAATCGCGAACGACGCCGTAGTTAAAGCGCTTGGCGTAGGCCTGAATGGTTCGACCGATGGTGTTAATTTGGCGGCCAGGTGCCACAACCGCAATGGCTCTGGCGAGTGACTCCTCGGTGCGCTCGACCAGCAGCTTGGCCTCGTCGCTGACCTCGCCGACCATGAAGGTGCGGTTCAAGTCGCCATGCATTCCGTTCTTGTATGCGGTGATGTCGATATTGATGATGTCGCCATCCTGGAGCACGGTGTTGTCAGGGATTCCGTGGCAGATGACTTCGTTCAGCGATGTGCAAATCGATTTAGGAAAACCGCGGTAGCCGAGAGCAGAGGGGTAGGCTGCGTGGTCAAGAACGAATTCGTGCCCGATGCGATCGAGCTCATCGGTCGTAACACCTGGCACACAGTGTTTGCCGACCTCTTCGATGGCGCGGGCGGCGATGCGACCTGATTCGCGAATCAGCTCGATTTCATCCGGGGTGTAGATATCGCCATCGGTGTATTTCGCCGGGCCTTTGCGGCCGACGTACTCGGGGCGAACGATTGAGGCAGGAACACTGCGAAGCGGGGAGACGACGCCGGGCGTAAGCAAACCGGTCTTTTCGTCGCGAGGCATGGCTCTAGTCTAGAAGTTGAAAGCGAGAATCATGGCTGAGCAGCAGGAGTATTGGTTCAACTTCAGGACAAAAGAGGTTGAAGTTGGCAAGCAGTCGGCTGCGCTATTTCGTGCAGGGCCTTTCTCAACTCGCGAAGAAGCCGCAAATGCCGAGAAGCTGTTGGCAGAACGCGCTGCCGCATGGCGAGCAGAGGAAGATCGCGAAGAGCGCGATTAATTAGTCGGCAAAGCTTTCATCTGCATTCGGAAACTCGCCGCTGCGAACATCCGAGACATAGTTGGTGGCACCGGTGAGAAGCACATCGCGCAGGTTCGCGTACTGACGAACGAAGCGGCGAGGCTTTCCAGGTGCGATACCGGCAAAGTCAGTCCAAACCAAGATTTGACCGTCGGTGCCATTGCCCGCGCCGATGCCGATGGTTGGAATCGAGAGGGTCTGTGTGATCTCGGTGGCCAGGTCAGCAGGAACCAGCTCAAGCACCACTGCGAATGCGCCGGCCTCTTGAACTGCAGCCGCATCTGCGGCCAAGTCAGCGGCTGAATCGCCACGACCCTGAACTTTGAACCCACCGAGGGCGTGAACGCTTTGCGGGGTGAAACCAATGTGACCCATTACCGGGATGCCCGCCTCGACGATTGCGGCGATCGCTGCGGCACTGCGCACTCCGCCTTCGAGCTTTACGGCAGCAGCCCCTGTTGCCTTCATGATCTTGATTGCGTTCTCGAGTGCTTGCTGAGGCGAAACCTCGTATGAACCAAACGGCATGTCGACAACAACGAGCGCCTGCTTTGCCGCACCGGCGACCGCACGACCGAACGGAATGATCTCGTCAACGGTGATCGGCAGGGTGGTGGAAAAGCCCAGAGCGTTGTCGGCTGCCGAATCGCCAACTAGCAATACGTCGACACCGGCCTCGTCAAAGATGGCCGCAGTCTGCTGGTCGTAAGAGGTCAGGCACGCAAACTTCTGCCCGGTCGCCTTGTATTCGGCGAGTGCCCCGATGCGCTTAGTCTTTGCCATTAGTTTGCCTTCCAGGCGTCGACTTCGATTTCGACGAGCATTTCCGGGTTGATGAATTGAATGCCCGCAAGCATCGTGGTTGCCGGGCGGATTTCACTGAAGATTTCACCGTGCGCCTTGCCGACCGCATCCATGTCTTCGCCGTTTGCCAGATAAACGCGAGTGCGGACGACGTCGGCGAGTGAAAAGCCAGCCTGAGCCAGAGCAGGAGCAATTACCTGCTCGAGTGCAATCTTCACCTGGCCGTATGCATCACCCTTGGCCTGCAGTTGACCGTCGATGGTCGCGGTCGAACCAGAGACATGCACGTAAGGACCAGCAACGGTTGCGCGCGAATAACCAATGACCGATTCCCAAGGACCACCGCTTGAAATGAGTTTGTCTGCAGCCATGATTTCCTAACGGTACTTATTGGTGATTGGCAGTCGACGATCGCGACCGAAAGACATTGCACTGATCTTCGGGCCGATTGCGCCCTGGCGGCGCTTCCACTCGGCTTGGTCGATGAGCTTGGTGACGCGCTCGACTGTTTCTGCGGCGAAACCTGCGTCTTTGATTTGCTGCTTGCCGAAGCGGCGGCCAACATAGAGCTCGATGATTTCATCCAAGATGTCATAGTCGGGCAGCGAGTCTTGGTCGACCTGACCGGGGCGAAGCTCGGCACTCGGCGGTTTGATGATCGAATTTTCTGGGATGGGCGGAACCTCGCCATTCGCGGCCGCAAACTCATTGCGCCACTTCGCCAGCTGCCAGACCAGAGTCTTCGCGACATCCTTGATTGGGGCAAAGCCGCCGACAGAGTCGCCATAGATGGTGCTGTAGCCAACGGCCAGCTCGCTCTTGTTGCCGGTGGTCAGGGTCAGGTGACCCTCTTTGTTGGCAAGCGACATCAAGATGGTGCCACGAATGCGCGCCTGGAGGTTTTCGGCAGCGAGGCCATCGAGCTTCAACTGCTTCTCGAGTTCTTTGACCGCGCCCTTGATGAGCTCGGTGCGAATCGCGATGCCAAGGCGCTTTGCCAGGTCAAACGCGTCTGACTTCGAGTGGTCAGACGAATACTTGCTCGGCAGGCTCACTCCGAATACCCGATGAGCGCCGAGGGCGTCCTTGGCGATTGCGGCGCAGACCGCAGAGTCGATGCCGCCCGAAAGGCCGAGAATCACCGACTTGAAACCGTTCTTGTTCACGTAGTCGCGAAGCCCAAGCACGAGGGCGTTCCAGACCTGCCAGTTGTCGTCTTGCTTGTGAGTCGGCAGGGCAGAGGCTGTGCGAATTTCGGTCTTCGACTCGATCTCGAAGACAACCAGGCCCTCGTCGAACTGCGGACCACGGCCAATCAGATTCTCGTTGGCATCGACCATCAGGCTGTCGCCATCGAAGACCAGGTCGTCTTGCCCGCCAATCAGGTTCACATAGGCGACCGCAACGTTTTGGTTCTTGGCAAGGCGCTTAACAAGGTCGACTCGCACGTCATCCTTGTCAATCTGGAAAGGCGAGCCGTTCAGCACCAGGGCCACGTCGGTCTTCTCTTCAGACAGACGCGCAACCGGCCCGCCTTCCTGCCAGATGTCTTCGCAGATGAGCATCGAGAACTTCATGTCGGCAAGCTCGAAACTGATCAGCTGATCGCCCGGAATGAAGATGCGGTACTCATCGAAAACTGAGTAGTTCGGCAGGTGGTGCTTCGCATAACCCGCCCAAACTTTTCCATCACGGATGATCACAGCGGTGTTTTGAGCAATCGCCCAAGGGCTGCGGTGCTCGGGTGCGACTATCGCCGGCGTGCCGAGAACTACGAGCACGTGACCGAGCCCGCGCTCGGCGAGTGCAACTGCAAAGTTTTTTACTGCGGTGACGCAATCGTTCAAGAATGATTCGCTTGCAGCGAGGTCTTCAATCGGGTAACCCGAGACAACCATCTCGCCGAAAACTATTAGATCTGCACCCTGCGCAGCTGCGTCTGAAACATGTTGGAAACATTTCGCCAGGTTGCCCTGAATATCACCAACGATGGGGTTGGTCTGGGCGAGAGCAATGCGAACCGCAGGCATAACGACTAGCCTAATAGCAGGCAACGAAAGGATTTCCGATGGATAAGCAGCGCGACTTTGTGCTTAGAACTATCGAGGAGCGCAACGTCAAATTCGTGCGACTTTGGTTCACAGATGTGGCCGGAACTCTGAAGTCTGTTGCCATCGCACCTGCTGAAGTTGAAGGCGCATTCGCCGAAGGCATCGGTTTCGACGGATCAGCCATCGAGGGCCTTGCCCGCACATTCGAAGCAGACATGCTTGCCGTGCCAGACCCAAGCACCTTCCAGATTCTTCCTTGGCGCGGCGAAATCGAGCCAACCGCCCGCATGTTCTGCGACATCAAGACCCCAGATTCACAGCCAGCATCGGCCGACCCGCGCAACGTTTTGCGCCGCGCTCTTGCCAAGGCAAGCGACAGGGGTTTCTCGTTCTACATTCACCCTGAGATCGAGTTCTACCTGCTCAAGTCTTCGCAGATCGGCCCTGAGGGCCCGATTCCTGTAGACAAGGCCGGCTACTTCGACAACGTGCCAGGTGGCACCGCACACGACTTCCGTCGTCGCGCAGTCTCGATGCTCGAGCAGCTTGGCATTTCAGTTGAGTTCAGCCACCACGAGGGTGGCCCAGGTCAGAACGAAATCGACCTGCGCTATGCAGATGCCCTCACCATGGCAGACAACATCATGACCTTCCGCACCGTCATCAAAGAGGTGGCAATCGAGCAGGGCGTCTACGCCACCTTCATGCCGAAGCCTTTCACCGAGCATCCTGGTTCTGGAATGCACACGCACATGTCACTCTTCGAGGGCGACAACAACGCATTCTTCGACCCAAGCTCGCAGTATCACCTCAGCAAGACCGCGAAGCATTTCATCGCTGGCTTGCTGCGCCACGCACCTGAGATCACAGCGGTCACCAACCAGTATGTGAACTCATACAAGCGCCTCTGGGGTGGCGGCGAGGCTCCTAGCTATGTCTGCTGGGGCCACAACAACCGCTCGGCGCTGCTTCGCGTTCCGCTATACAAGCCAAACAAGGCCAACTCGGCTCGCGTTGAATACCGTGCAATCGATTCTGCAGCCAACCCATACCTGGCATATGCCTTGATTCTTGCCGCGGGAATGAAGGGCATCGAAGAGGAATACGAGATGCCTGCAGAGGCCGAAGACGACGTCTGGTCGCTCAGCGATGCAGAGCGCCGCGCACTCGGCATCCAGCCGCTGCCAACAAGCCTCGAGCACGCGATTCGCAAGCTCGAAGAGTCAGAGCTGGCCGCAGAGACCCTCGGTGAAGAAGTCTTCTCGTATGTTCTTGCCAACAAGCGTCGTGAGTGGAGCGAATACCGTTCGCAGGTCACTGCCTTCGAGTTGAAGCAGAACCTAGAAGTTCTCTAAACCGAGTCATGGCATTCGAGCGGTCGTCTGGGCTCTCTGAGCTTGCCCGCTTCGGGTTCGTTGATTTATCCGGCGCGGTTTCGAAGCTTGAACAACTGGTCAAACTGGTTGGCGACTCTGGGCGCTCGGCCCTCGCCAGTCTCGGTCGCGCCGGCAATCCAGACCAGGCGCTGAACTATTTGATCACCTTCGCGGAGATCGACAAGTCACGAGTCAAAAAACTGTTGTCGAAAGGCGACTCGGCTGATCGACTCTGCAAGTTACTAGGCGCATCCGAGGCAATGGGCGACTTGATTCGCCGTCGCATCGAGCTTCTCGAACACTTCGAGAAGAAGGCCGATTATCTGAAGTCGGCTGCTGAGCTCAAGAAGCTGCTCACTGACACCGCCAAGGTGCAACTCACCGCAGGCTTCGAGCCACAGGCTGCTTGGGCGGCAATTCGTTTTGCCTATCGCCGTGAACTGCTGCAGCTGGCGATTTATGACCTGTCGCAAGACTCACCCCAGGATGGCCTGCCACAAATCGCGGCTGCGCTTGCCGACCTGGCTGGTGCCATGCTCGAGGCCGCGCTGCTGATTGGTCGGGCCGAACTCTCTGTTGGCGCGGGTCTAGGCGGCTATGACCCGGCCGAGGTCGAGGCCACCAAGCTCGCGGTCATCGCCATGGGCAAGACCGGAGCCCGCGAACTCAACTACATCAGTGACGTCGACGTGATTTTCGTCGCAGACACTGCATCAGAAAGCCTCGAGGTTTCTCGCGCCCTAGACATCGCAACCAAGTTGGCGACTCGAATGATGCGCGCTATCGATGCAACGGCATCCGAGCCAGCGCTCTGGCAGGTCGACCCCAACTTGCGTCCCGAGGGTAAGAGCGGGGCATTGGTTCGCACTCTTGACTCGCACGTTGCTTATTACGACCGCTGGGCAGAGAGTTGGGAGTTCCAGGCCCTGCTGAAAGCCAGGCCGATTGCCGGTGATGCCGATCTCGGTCAGCGTTACGTGGCCGCTCTAGCGCCAAAGGTCTGGGCTTCTGCCACTCGTGACGGTTTCGTCGAGTCGGCACAGCGCATGCGCGAACGTGTTCTCGAGAACATCCCGGCAAGCGAGGTCGCCTCGCAGATCAAGCTAGGGCCAGGCGGTTTGCGCGATGTCGAATTCACAGTGCAGCTGCTGCAGCTGGTTCACGGCCGAACCGACGAATCGCTTCGCCACCGCGACACGCTAAACGCGATTGCAGCGCTCAGCGCCGGCGGCTACATCTCGCGCGACGATGCAGATGCATTCGCTCGTCACTATCGGTTCTTGCGACTGCTTGAGCACCGCATCCAGATGTCGCAGATGCGACGAACCCACCTGATGCCATCCAGTGAATCGGCCAGGCGAGCTCTGGCGCGCACAGTCGACCTGCAACTCAACGCCGAGTCGTTGATGAATTTGTGGGAAGGCGTCAAACAAGAGGTGCGCACGCTGCACCAGCGAATCTTCTATCGCCCACTGCTCAGCGCGGTTGCCCGACTCGACGACTCGACACTCGAGCTCAGCAATGCGCAGGCAATCGATCGTCTCGCAGCCATCGGTTTTGCAGACGCCAAGGGCGCACTCACGCACATCGCGGCGCTGACCAGCGGTTTGTCTCGTCGCGCATCGATTCAGCGTCAGTTGCTCCCGGTTTTGCTCGAGTGGTTCACCAAGGGCACAGACCCAGATGCTGCTCTGCTAGCGTTCCGCAGACTTAGCGAAGACCTAGGCGAATCGCACTGGTACCTGCGCATGCTTCGCGACTCGTCGGGTGCCGCGGAGCGCATGACCCAAGTGCTGTCGAACTCGCGCCTTGCGACCTCGCTGTTTGAGCGCATCCCAGAGGCTGCCGCCTGGTTTGAATCCTTGGATGATCTAAAGCCGCTGACCGCCGAGGTGCTAGCCGCTGAGCTTGAAGCCTTTGCCGAGCGCTACAAAGACCTCGAGGCCTTGGTCACGGCAATCAAGCAGATTCGTCGCCGCGAGACCCTGCGCATCGCGATGGGCGCCGTGCTTGGCACCCTGGCCATCGAAGACGTTGCCGACGGTTTGAGCGTATTGACCGAGCTCTATTTGCAGGGCATTCTCGATGCGGTTCTGCGTCTCGGTGGCATTGCCGACCATGAAACCATCGACAAGACCATCGACTTCGGAATCGTTGCCATGGGGCGCTTTGGTGGGCAAGAACTCGGCTTCGGCTCTGATGCCGACCTCATGTATGTCTACCGCGCGCTCGGTGATAGCGATTCAGCCCAGCGGCTTGCCGAGGCAATCATTGCCGAGATCAAGCGACTTAGCGCCGACCACCTGCTCGAGTTCGAGATTGACCTAGACCTGCGCCCCGAGGGCAAGAACGGGGCAGTGGCTCGTTCTCTCGACTCTTATCGCGCCTACTACGAGCGCTGGGCTGACACCTGGGAGGCACAGGCGCTGCTTCGCGCCAGGCCGATTGCAGGCTCGCAAGAGCTTCGCGACGAATTCGCCGCCATCATCGATGAACACCGCTACCCGAAAAAGCTGGAACAGTCTGCTATCACCGAAATTCGTCGAATCAAGGCTCGCGTTGAAACCGAACGCCTGCCTCAGGGAGCAGACCCGAAGCGCCATCTAAAACTTGGCCGGGGTTCGCTTAGCGATGTTGAGTGGCTGGTTCAGCTCTACCAAATGCGCTTCGGTCAGCAGCACCCAGAGATCCGCACGCCTCGCACGCTTGACGCGCTTCGCGCCATGGTCTCGGCAGCAATCATCGAGGAGCACGACGCCCGTGTGCTAACCGAAGCCTGGCGCCTAGCCTCACGCGTTCGAAGTGCCAGCGTGCTCTGGGCAAACAAGCGCACGGATGTACTGCCAACCGATCGACGTCAACTCGAGGGTCTCGCGCGCATCCTTGAATACCCTGCAGGCGGAGCGACTCGCCTCGAAGAGGACTACCTCGCCTTCACCAGACGTGCACGTTCTGTGTTCGAGCGCCTGTTCTTCGCATAGCTGCTGGGCGAACATCCGAGAAGAAGACAAAAAGGGCCACGCTTTCGCGTGACCCTTTTCGAAGTTTCGACTAAACGCCGTAGTACAGCTCGAACTCGTATGGGTGAGGACGAAGTGCAATCGGCTGGATCTCCTTGGTGCGCTTGTAGTCAATCCAGGTCTCGATGAGGTCCTTGGTGAATACGTCGCCTGCAAGCAGGTAGTCGTGGTCTGCTTCAAGAGCCTTGAGCACGTCTTCGAGGTTGCCTGGCACCTGAGGAATCAGCTTTGCTTCCTCTGGTGGCAGCTCGTAGAGGTCCTTGTCTACTGGCTCGTGTGGCTCGATGCGGTTCTTGATGCCGTCGAGGCCAGCCATCAACATCGCAGCGAATGCGAGGTACGGGTTGCTCGATGCGTCAGGAGCGCGGAACTCGATGCGCTTTGCCTTCGGGTTGGTTCCGGTCATCGGGATGCGGATCGCAGCCGAACGGTTACCTGCCGAGTAGACCAGGTTTACTGGCGCCTCGAAGCCTGGAACCAAGCGGTGGTATGAGTTCACGGTTGGGTTGGTGAATGCCAGCAGCGATGGAGCGTGCTTCAGGATTCCACCGATGTACCAGCGAGCGAGGTCTGAAAGACCGCCGTAGCCCGACTCGTCATAGAACAACGGCTTGCCGTCTTTCCATAGCGACTGGTGCACGTGCATGCCCGAGCCGTTGTCGCCGAACAGTGGCTTCGGCATGAAGGTTGCGGTCTTGCCCCAGTTGTTAGCAACGTTCTTGACGATGTACTTGAACTTCAAGATGTCGTCTGCTGCGCTAACCAGAGTGTCGAAGCGGTAGTTGATCTCGCCCTGGCCTGCGGTGCCCACCTCGTGGTGGCTGCGCTCTACGCTCAGGCCTGCAGCCTCGAGCTCGAGAACGATGTTGTCGCGCATGTCTGCGTGCTGGTCAACTGGCGAAACAGGGAAGTAGCCACCCTTGTATGGGGTCTTGTTGGCGAGGTTTCCGCCGTCTTCCTTGCGGCCCGAGTTCCAAGCTGCTTCGCTCGAGTCGATGAAGTGCATCGAGCTGTTCTGCTTGTACTCGTAACGAACGTCATCGAAGATGAAGAATTCTGCTTCAGGTGCGAAGAACGCGGTATCTGCGATGCCGGTGGTGCCGAGGTAGGCCTCTGCCTTCTTGGCAACCTGGCGTGGGTCGCGACCGTAGATCTCTCCGTTGCGTGGGTTGTAGATGTCGAAGATCATGACCAGGGTCTTCTCAACGCGGAATGCGTCGAGGTAAGCGGTGGTCACATCTGGGATGAGCTGCATGTCTGACTCGTGGATCGATGCGAAACCGCGGATCGACGAACCGTCAAACAACTGACCGTCGCGGAAGAAGTCCTCGTCGATCATTGCTGCTGGGAGGTTGAAGTGCTGCTGCACACCAGGTAGGTCGGTGAAGCGAACGTCAAGGAACTTTACGTCGTTGTCCTTGATGTACTTAACGACCTCAGATGCGTTCTTGAACATGGAAATGTCCCTTCGATAGCTGAAGCGAATTGTGGTTGGTGGCGCGCCTTTGAAGCCAACCGATTCAGTTTATCTGCGGGGCAGGGGGTGACTTGCGCGTAACTTGTTACGCCGATGTAAAACTTAGCGCTGGCGCTGCTGACGCAGTTTGTTCGGGTCAATGCCCTTTGGCACTGGGATGTTCGTGCCGATTGAGTCGAGGCGGTTGGCCACCACGGTGACCTCGCTGCGGCTGAGGCTGCGCTTGAGCTTGAGGATTGTCGGGCCGAGCTTTGCAAGCGAAGTTGCGTGCGAGTCGCCAGGGATCACATAGAAGGTCTGAATCTGAACGCCAGGCGCGATGCGGGCTGCCTTGCGGCGCTCATCCTCGACCATGGCCTGAACGCGGGCCTTCGAGGTGCCCTCGCCAATCAGCACGATGCCGGCTGGGCCGACAGCGCGGAAAACGAGTTCCTGAGTCTTGGGGCTAACGTGCACTGGCATTTCGCTGAAGCGCCAGCCGCGACGAAGAGCCGAGTTGAGCACGGCACCGGTTGCACCAGGCTGGCCTTCGAAGCGTGCATAGGCAGCTGCCTCTGCGCGACGAGACATGATGATCATTGCAATCAGAAGACCGGCGGCAGCGCCGAGGACGCCCCACATGACATTCGAAATGATGTTGCCCGGAGCAACCACGTTGGCGATGATCAAGCCGATTGCCAGCGGAACAACGAAGCCAAGAATCGACCAAAGCACCGCAGGCTTGTCTGTCTTCGCGGTGAGCGCGTAAACCTTCAGCAGTTGGCGGAATCGCCCTGGTTCGCGGTTGGTCTTTGCAGGGATCTTAGGTGCGGTGCTCTTAGCCATGCGCAATAGCCTAAACGATTTAGTGAACGGCTTGGCTGAAGCCCTGGGCCAGTGCGGCATCGGCCAGGTGCTGAAGCTCGGCTGGAATCGCGCGACCCTTCTTCACCATCGACGAAGCCCAAAGGCGTCCGGCTCGGTATGACGAACGAACCAGTGGCCCGCTGAGCACTCCGAGGAAGCCCATGTCCTCGGCAATCTTGTTCAGCTCGACGAACTGCTCAGGCTTCACCCAGCGATCGATTGGGTGGTGGCGCGGGGTCGGGCGCAAATACTGCGTGATGGTAATGATGTCGGTTCCGGAATCGTGCAGGTCTTGAAGGGCTTGGATGATTTCATCATCGGTTTCGCCCATGCCAAGAATCAGGTTCGACTTGGTGACCATGCCGGCGTTGCGTGCCTGAGTGATGACGTCGAGTGAGCGCTCGTAACGGAAGGCCGGGCGAATCTGCTTGAAGATCCGTGGAACGGTCTCGAGGTTGTGTGCGAATACCTCAGGCTTTGCATCGAATACTCGCTGCAGGTGCTCTGGGTTTCCAGAGAAGTCTGGAACCAAGATCTCGACGCCGGTGCCTGGAGACTGAAGGTGAATCTGGCGAATGGTTTCGGCGTAGAGCCATGAACCTTCATCTTCGAGGTCGTCGCGTGCGACACCGGTGACGGTTGCATAGCGCAAGTTCATCTGCTTCACAGAGTCGCCAACGCGACGCGGCTCGTCTGCGTCAAAGTCTGCAGGCTTGCCGGTGTCGATCTGGCAAAAGTCGCAGCGACGAGTGCACTGCGAGCCGCCGATCAAGAAGGTCGCCTCGCGGTCTTCCCAGCACTCAAAAATGTTCGGGCAACCTGCCTCTTGGCAAACGGTGTGCAGGCCCTCGTTCTTTACTAAGAGCTGAAGCGACTGATACTCAGGGCCCATCTTGGCGCGGGTCTTGATCCACTCGGGCTTGCGTTCGATAGGCACCGATGCGTTGCGCACCTCAATGCGAAGCAACTTCTTTTCTGGCTTGTCGTTCATCGTCGTTTCTCAATTTCGCCTAGGTGCCTTGTGACAACTTCGGCCGCCATTGCTGGCGTGATTTCCCGACCAGAAAGTCTGGACAGGGTGGTGGTCTTCGCGTCGCGAATTCCACAGGCAATAATCGTTTCATACGGGTCGAGCGAGTTGTTGCAATTCAGCGCGAATCCGTGCATCGTGACCTTTTCGGCCACCCGGATGCCGATGGCGGCAACCTTCTCGAATGCACCGTCGACGTGTACCCACACGCCACTTCGGCCGCCAACGCGTTCGCCGGTGACACCGAATTCGGCAATCGAATCAATCAGAACCTGCTCGAGCCAGCGCACGTAGCCAACCACGTCGATTGGGTCAGGCAGCTGCATGATCGGGTAGCCAACCAGCTGGCCTGGGCCGTGCCAGGTGATTTTGCCACCGCGGTCGACGTCGATTACCGGGGTGCCGTCCATCGGGCGCTCTTCAGATTCCGTGCGCTTGCCCGCGGTGAAAACCGATGCGTGCTCAAGCAGCAAAACGGTGTCCGGTCTTGCGCCTGAGGCTACCTCTGAGTGAACCTTGCGCTGGATTTGCCAGGCCTGCTCGTAATCCACAAAATTGGGATCGAGTCCAAGAGTTTCGAACAGGGGCATTGTTTTAGTTTAAATCCACAGATTGCGGCTTTTATTCCACTTGGATGCTCCGCCAGGGCACCATCGTTCGATGCACGATTTCGGCAGGCGAGCCCCGAGGCTTCTCAGCAACTGGTTTGCCGCCATGGTCAGGCTCAATCGGCTCGGGTTCAAGGCCCAACCGCTCATGCTGAGCAATGGCAGGGTCTATCTGCAAGTCGAAAACCAAGACGCACTGGCGGTTTTGGGCGAGTCACCGAGGCCGGTTTCTGGTTCGCGCCGAACCTGGCTGATTGGCGGGTTTGGGGTCGTCATGGTGGCAGCTCAAATTGCCGGCCTAGTGCTCGCTCCCCATAGGTCGCCGCCTTCTCTACCCAAGCAATCCACTATCGCGACCACAACGCCGAAATTGATTTCGCCTGCGGCGCCGAAGATGCAGTGCCAGCCAGTTGCGGGGCGGTTGTTGACCGACTTTCTGGATGCTCATCCGAGCATTCGGGTCGACCGCGACATCGTGCTTGGGCAGCTGCGTTCGGTCAAGGTTTCAGGCGAGTGTGCTGGGGCAGAGCTCGAGGCAGAGCTCTATCTATCGGCTGGCCCAGATGGTTGGTTAATAGAAAAAGTGACCCAGCCTTTTGACCGGGTCACTTCTTCTAATGCGAACTAGATGCCGAGGTTGGCCGAGAAGTTGCCCTCTTCGAGGCGGTTCTTCACGTCGACCAAGAAGCGGCTTGCGTCAGCGCCGTCGATCAGGCGATGGTCATACGAGAGTGCCAAGTAGACCATGTGGCGAATCGCGATGCTGTCGCTGCCATCGGCTGCGGTTACAACCACTGGGCGCTTGGTGACGATGCCGGTGCCGAGGATTGCCGACTGAGGCAAGAAGACAACAGGAGTGTCGAACAGCGCGCCGCGTGAACCAGTGTTGGTCAGGGTGAAGGTTCCACCGCTGAGCTCATCTGGCTTCAACTGGTTGTTGCGAGTGCGGTTCGCGAGGTCAACAATCTGACCTGCAATCTGCGCGAGGTTCAGCGATGCAACTTCACGGATGACCGGGGTGAGCAATCCGCGCTCGGTGTCGACTGCGAACGAGATGTTCTCACCGTTGTGGTAAACGATGTTGTCGCCGTCGATCGATGCGTTGATCTTTGGGTGCGAGCGCAATGCCTCTGCGGCTGCGAGAGCAAAGAACGGCATGAAGTTCAACTTGTTGCCGGTTGCTGCCTGGAAAGCGCCCTTCACTGATTCGCGAAAGTTTGCAATGCGAGTGACATCTACCTCAACCACCGAGGTGAGCTGTGCGGTTGAAACCATCGAAGCAACTGCGCGCTCTGCAAGAACCTTGCGAAGACGTGACATTGGCTCAACGGTTCCGCGAAGAGCCGAAGGAGCAGCTGCTACGTGTCGTGCCGAAGCTGCCGGTGCTGCAACAGGTGCAGCGTATGAAACTGCTGGAGCTGCGTGAGTTGCGCCGAGAACGTCTTCTTTGCGAATGCGTCCACCAACGCCGGTGCCAGCGATCGATGAAAGGTCAACGCCAGACTCGTTGGCAAGCTTGCGTACGAGCGGAGTGACATAGCCAGCGTCGCTGGTGTGCGAAACGGTCTGCGATGCAACTGGGGCAGGTGCTGACACTGGAGCGGCTACAGGTGCTGGTGCTGCAACAGGGGCGGCAGCCGGTGCTGCGACTGGAGCTGCTACTGGCTCTGGAGTTGCAACCGGCGCTGGAGCAGGTGCTGCTGCAACTGGCTCGGCGGCTGGAGCGGCAGGAGCTGCTGCGCCTGAACCCGAACCAACGATTGCGAGAACTGCGCCAACTGCAACGGTCTCGTCTTCTTGAACAAGGATCTGTTCAATGGTTCCGGCAACAGGTGAAGGAATCTCTGTGTCGACCTTGTCGGTCGAAATTTCTACCAGAGGCTCGTCGACGGCAACGGTGTCGCCGACCTTCTTCAACCAACGGGTGACGGTGCCTTCGGTGACGCTCTCGCCGAGTGCTGGAAGTACTACTTCGCTCATTTACTGTTCTCCTGAGTATTAGGCGTGTGCGTGAAGTGGCTTGCCGGCAAGTGCTAGGTGAGCCTCGCCGATCGCTTCGTTCATGGTTGGGTGGGCGTGAATCAAGGTTGCGACATCCTCTGGGTATGCCTCCCAGTTCACAATGAGCTGAGCCTCACCGATCTGCTCGCCAACGCGCGAGCCAATCATGTGAACGCCAACCACTGGGCCGTTGTTCTGACGAATCAACTTGATGAAGCCTGCAGTGCCAAGGATCTGGCTCTTGCCGTTGCCGCCAAGGTTGTATTCGTAGGTAGAGATGTTGTCTGCGCCAAACTTCTCGGCAGCCTTCGCCTCTGACAAACCAACAGATGCAATCTCTGGCTCGCAGTAGGTGACCTTCGGAATACCGTTCTCGTCGATGACGGCTGGGTTCAGGCCAGCAATTTCTTCAGCGATGAAGATGCCCTGCTGGAAACCGCGGTGTGCAAGCTGCAAACCAGGAACGATATCGCCGGCTGCATAAACACCAGGAACGCTGGTCTGCAGACGCTCGTTGGTCAGCACATAGCCGCGATCCATCGAGATGCCGTTTTCCTCATAGCCGAGGCCAGCAGTGTTTGGTCCGCGGCCGACAGCAACGAGCATGAGCTCTGCTTCGAGAGTCTCGCCGCTTTCGAGCGAAACGATAACGCCGTTCTCGTGCTGCTGAACACCCGAGAAGCGAACGCCAGTTTTGAATTCGATGCCGCGCTTGCGGAACGCACGCTCGAGAGCCTTGCTCACCGATGCGTCTTCGTTAGGAACCAAAGTTGGCAAACCTTCGACGATGGTTACCTCGGTGCCGAACGAACGCCAGATCGATGCGAACTCCACGCCGATGACGCCACCGCCGAGAACGATCACCTTGTTTGGAACGAAGGTCATCTGCAGTGCCTGCTCAGAGGTGATTACGCGACCACCAATTTCGAGACCAGGCAGCGAGCGCGAGTATGAACCCGAAGCAAGCACGAGGTTGGTTCCGGTGTAGCGGTCTTCGCCAACCTGGATGGTCTTTGCACCGACCATGCGGCCTTCACCCTTAACAACAGTGATGTTCTTCGAGTTGACCAAGCCGGTGAGGCCCTTGAAGAGTTTGTCGACGATTCCATCGCGGTAGGTGTTGACCACGTTCATGTCGATTGCGTTGAAGTTTGCGCTAACGCCGTAGTGCGCTGCGTCCTTTACGGTGTCTGCAACCTCGGCTGCGTGAAGCAGTGCCTTGGTAGGAATGCAACCGCGGTGGAGGCAGGTGCCTCCGAGTTTGTCCTTCTCGATGAGAGCAACTGACTTGCCCAACTGTGCCGAACGAAGCGCAGCTGCATAGCCACCGCTTCCTCCGCCGAGGATTACTACGTCGAAATTGTGCTCAGCCAAAACATGCTCCTAATAAGGGGGACGAACCCGAAAAGTTTACTACTCAAGGGTGCCTAGACAGCTGAGAGGGTCATCCAGAAAACCCCGGATGACCCCATCGACAGTTTGGCTATTTGATTACAGACTCGGCGAAGTTCACGAGACTGCGAACGTATGAACCGGTGGCTCCCTTTGGAATGAAACCGTATCCCGCACCTTCGTTGTCGGCAGGGCCAGCGATGTCTAGGTGAGCCCAGTCAATTGGCTGGTTTGAGCCCTTCTTCTTGCCGATGAACTCGCGCAGGAACAGGCCACCGATGATCATGCCGCCGGCGGTGTTGCCCACCTTGGCGTTCTGGAGGTCAGCAATCTGGCCATCGATCAGCGGGCGCAGGTCTTCAGCAAGCGGCATTGGCCAGGCATACTCGCCAGCGGCCTTGATTGCGGCCCCCAGCTTGGCGACGGTCGCGTCGTCACCCATGATGCCTGCATAGCGAGTGCCAAGGGCGACCCGCTGAGCTCCGGTGAGGGTTGCCACGTCGATGATGTAGTCAGGGAATGACTCGCTGGCGAGACTCAAACCGTCGGCCAAGACCACGCGGCCTTCTGCGTCGGTGTTGGTCACTTCGATGGTCTTGCCGTTTCGGGCCTTGACCACGTCGCCCGGACGAGTTGCGGTGCCTGAAGGCATGTTCTCAGCGAGGCACAGATAAGCGGTGGCGTGAACCTTCAGCTTCAGGCGGGCAATGGCCAAGACGGCGTTGAGCACGGTGGCCGCACCGGTCATGTCGTATTTCATGCCGAGCATTGAGGCCGCAGGCTTTAGCGAGAGGCCACCGGTGTCATAGGTGATGCCCTTGCCAACCAAGGCGATCTTCTTCTTGGCACCTGCAGGCTTGTATTCAACCTTCACCAGGCGGGGTGGGCGAGCAGAGCCCTTGCCCACGCCAATCAGGCCGCCGAAGCCGCCAGCGGCAAGCTTCTTCTCGTCGAGCACGGTGACGGTTACGCTTGCGCCCTTTGCCAAGCGCGATGCGGCTGCCGCGAAGCTTTGTGGATAGAGGTCGTTTGCAGGCATCGAGACGAGGTCGCGGGTGTCGTGTACTGCGGCGCGAAGCACCTCGACGCGGCCAAGTGTGGCTGGCTTCACCTTGTATTTGGTCGCCAGGATCAGAGTCTGTGCAGGAACGCGCTTGGCGTCCGACTTGTACTCGGTGTAGTTGTAGTGGCCAATGGCGTAGCCCTCGAGAAGGGCTCCGGCCTCAACATCGTTGGCAATTGGCAAACCGACGATTACCTGCTTGAAGTCGTTCACGGTGCGACCCACGGTGCCGCCGAAGTAGCGCAGGCGCTCTTCGCTGGCATCGCCGAGACCGCCGATGAGTGCGAATACTGAGCCGTTAGGGCCTGGCACGCGAAGAACAGCGTCGTTTGCAGCGCGGGCACCGATCTTTTGAAGGTCAAGGCCCTTTAGCGACGAAACGTCGACAGCGCCTGAGTGCAGCTCGAGCTTGCCGTTGCGGTCAACGACTGCGACAACGAAAACGCTGTCCTTCGAGAATGCAGGAGTGGTTGCAGAAACTTTGATGAATTGTTTAGCCATGGCTTCACTCTAAACCTCGATTTACAATATTCGAGTGGTAGCACCCAGTGAATTATTCACTCTAGAAAACGAAGACTTCGAGGTTCCTCTCGGGCTTCACCTGGTCGCCGGCCTTACCGGATTTACCGACGCAGGCTCCATGGTTCGAACCGCAAGCGAGCACATTTTTGAAAACCTCGATTACCGTCTGGTGCTCAGTTTCAATAACGACGAATTGCTTGACTACCGATCACGACGTCCGGTGATGTACTTCGAGAAAGACCACATCGCCGACTACGAACCAGCATCGTTGGCTATTTATCTAGTCACGGATGAAGTCGGTCAGAAATTCCTTTACCTCGACGGATACGAACCAGACTTCCGCTGGGAGGGCTTCACCGATGCGATTGAGCAGATCATCGAACTGTTCGACATTCAAAGCCTCACCTGGATTCACTCAATTCCGTTTCCGATTCCGCATACACGCAATTTCGGCGTGACCGTATCTGGCAATCGAAAAGATTTGATCGAGCGCATCTCTGAGTGGAAGCCGCAGACTCAGGTTCCCGGCAACATCTTGCACATGCTCGAGTACCGCTTGAGCATGACCGAGTTTCCGACAGTTGGTTTCGTCATTCTTGTGCCGCACTACTTGAGCGACACAGTTGTGCCACTCGCAGCCGTTTCTGCGTTCGAGCAGATCACCGCCGCAACCGGCATTGTCTTTCCAACTGACAAGCTGCGCGAAGACCACCGTGAGTTCCTCAAGAACCTCGAAGAAAACATTTCGCAGAATACCGAATTGGCAAAAATGGTCGAGGGTCTAGAGCGCTCATTCCAGAGCGAGGGCAATGGCCCGATGCGTTTCGAGCGTCAGGCTCCCACCGTGCCATCGGCCGATGAGATCGCGGCCGAGCTTGAGGACTACCTCTCGCTCAAGCGCAAAAACGACGACGATAAGTAGTGCCTAAGCGCTCAGCGGTGCTTACGGCCGCAACCTTCGCATACTTCGCCGCAGTCATGCAGCGCTCATCCCTGGGCGTTGCCTCACTTGAAGCGGCAAGTCGCTTCCATGTCTCTGCAAGCGCGTTGGCCGCCCTAGCCGTGTTTCAGCTTGCTGTTTACGCGGCAATGCAGATACCGGTCGGCATCTTGCTCGATCGCTTCGGCGCGAAGGCGATGCTGCAAATTGGCGCGATCGGAATGTTTGCGGGGCAGTTGCTTGTCGCATACGCGACCGACATCAACGCCGCTTATGTCGGGCGAGCTTTGGTTGGGCTCGGTGATGCATTCACGTTTATCTCACTGCTGCGACTCGTGGTCGCCTGGTCGACCCCGAAGGTTGCCGGTCGCACACAGCAGAACCTCGCGGCACTCGGTCAACTTGGTCAAGTAGCAAGTGCAATTCCATTTGCAATCGCACTTGCAAACTTCGGTTGGCAAAACGCATTTGAGATTTCTTCGAGTGTGGTGTTGCTCGGCGCAATTCTCGTTTCGCTCCTCGTCAAGAACCAGCCAAGCGGTGTCGCCGCAACTCATCAAGACATGACCCTCCGTCAGTCCTTCAACTTGCTCGTCGAGAACATTCGTTTCTCTGGAACTCGCATGAGTTTCTGGATCCACTTCACCTTGCAATCAAGCGGATCAGTTTTTGCGCTTCTCTGGGGTGTTCCATTCTTGGTGGCGGGTGAGGGGCAGACGCGGCAGTTCGCATCCGCGTTGCTGACCATGCAGATGCTCTTGTCGCTGGTCTGGGGTGTTGCTCTCGGATGGATTGCAGAGTATCGCCCTCAATGGCGCGGTCGCGTGGTGCTCGGCATTGCGAGCTCGATCATCGCAATCTGGGTTGTCTTCGCTCTGTTGCCAACGCAAGCTCCGGGATGGCTGCTCGTTCTTTTGGTCATCATCATTTCGATGGGTGGCTCAGGCAGCATGCTCGCCATGGATTTCTCGCGCGGCTTCATTCCGAAGGAGCGCCTTGGTTCGGCCAATGGGTTCATCAACGTTGGTGGCTTCTTGGCAACCTTCACCATGATGTGGTTGGCCGGAGTCATCTTGGATGCCGTGCAGCAGTCGACAGGTTCGGCGTCGGCCTTCACCTTCGCAGGCTTCCGCTTGGCCCTTGCCGTGCAGATTCTGGTGGTCGGGTTCGGGTTGGTCATGTATCTCATCGAGCGGGCACGCACATCCAAGACCCACGAGGTCTAGCACCCGCAAGGAATAAAGCCTTGGAGTTTGCTGTTACCAGTAGGGCAAGCGTGGCTAAATCGGGCAAATGTCCGTATTTGCTGCCATAATTGCTTCAAGACCCAGTCGATCCGCAAGGACTTGACATGGGTCCAAGTTATGCCCGAAACACCAGAACGATCACCCGAATATCACTGGAGGCAAGATGGCTCAGCCGAGTAACAAGCGCGGATTCCTGAGCGGCCTCCTGGGTGGAAGCAAGGCTAAGTCGGCACCAGATAAGGGAAAGACCATTTCAGCTTCAGCACCGAAGAGCACCAAGCCAGTCGCAAAGCCTGCGGCTAAGCCAGCCGTGAAGGCCGCAGCAAAGCCAGCCGCCAAGCCAGCCGCGAAGACCGCGGCAAAGCCTGCGGCGAAGACTCCTGCGAAGACTCCGGCCAAGCCAGTGGCAAAGCCTGCAGCCAAGACTCCGGCCAAGTCAGTAGCCAAGGCCGCCGCTAAGCCAGCCCCTAAGGCAACCGCCAAGCCAGCAGCAAAGCCAGCGGCCAAGACGCCTGCAAAGCCTGCAGCTAAGACCTCAGTCAAGCCAGCCGCCAAACCGGCCGCGAAGGTCGCGGCTAAGCCTGCTGCCAAGGCGCCCGCGAAGGGCGCTGCTAAGCCAGCGGCCAAGCCGACTGCTAAAGCTGCCGCAAAGCCAGCCGCTAAACCGGCAGCAAAGGCTGCAAAGCCAGCGGCGAAGGCCCCTGCTAAGGCTGCGAAGCCTGCCGCAAAAGACGCCAAGGCTGCGAAGCCTGCTGCCAACGCTCCAAAGAGCACCGGCCCGGCTGTAAAGCCAGCCGGCAAGGCAAAGCCTGCCAAAGCAGTCAAGGGTGGCAAGGGTTCAGATCTTCCTGAAGACGACGAAGAGCTAGATGACGAAGTTGTAGTCGTCGATGGCGATGACCTCGCGGTCGAAGAGATTGTCGCAGAGGCAGCTGCCGCTGTTCCTCTAGTTGTCGAAGACGACGAAGAAGATGAAGACGAGCACCCTGAAGGTGTCTTGCTCTTCAAGAACAAAGAAGACGACATTGCGATTCAAACCATCGCAATTCCAGGAGCGACTAACGACTCTGTTAAGGACTACCTGAAGCAGATCGGAAAGGTTGCACTTCTAAACGCAGAGCTCGAGGTCGACCTCGCAATGCGCATCGAAGCCGGTCTATTCGCAGAAGAGAAGCTGGCCACCGACAAGCGTCTTAGCAAGACCATGACCGAAGACCTGAAGTGGGTCGTCAAGGATGGTCGACGCGCGAAGGCCCACCTGCTCGAGGCGAACCTTCGTCTCGTGGTTTCGCTCGCAAAGCGTTACACCGGTCGAGGCATGCAGTTCCTTGACCTTATCCAAGAAGGAAACCTCGGTCTGATTCGCGCGGTCGAGAAGTTCGACTACACCAAGGGCTTCAAGTTCTCGACCTACGCAACCTGGTGGATTCGCCAGGCGATTACTCGTGCGATGGCAGACCAGGCTCGCACAATCCGCATCCCGGTTCACATGGTTGAAGTGATCAACAAGCTTTCGCGTGTTCAGCGCCAACTTCTGCAGGACCTCGGTCGCGAACCGACCCCTGAAGAGCTAGCGCACGAACTCGACATGACCCCTGAAAAGGTTGTCGAGGTTCAGAAGTATGGTCGCGAACCGATTTCGCTGTCTACCCCTCTGGGCGAAGACGGCGACAGCGAGTTCGGTGACCTCATCGAAGACGTCGAGGCCGTTTCGCCGGTCGAGGCATCGGTTACCCGTGCTCGCAACGAGGCCATCGAGCGCCTGCTCCAGGGGCTTACCGAGCGTGAAGCGAAGGTCATCAAGTCGCGTTACGGCTTGGTCGATGGCATCGCGAAGACTCTCGACCAGATCGGTGAAGAGCTCGGCGTAACTCGCGAGCGCATCCGCCAGATTGAATCAAAGACCATGCAGAAGCTGCAGCACCCATCGCGTGCTCAGTTGCTGCGCGACTTCATGGATGTTCTCTAAAAAGTGTTTTACCTGCCTGCGATCCTGATCAGTCGCTTGGCACGAAAGGCCATAAGACGCTTTCGTCCAGGTGGTGGCTCTGCCGCTCCGGGCTTGCTGCTAAGCAAGTTAGCGCCTGGTCTGCTCGCCAAGACCCTGGGTTCGTTCCCACAGGGCCTGGTCATCATTACCGGCTCGGCCGGCAAATCGACAACCACAAAGATGGTTGTTGCGATTGCCCGCGCACACGGACTCGAGGTTTTCACCAACCCGACAACAGCAAACATTCGTCAGGGATTCTTCTCTTCGATTGTTGAGCAGAGCAACCTGTTCGGAAAGATTCCCGGCGACATCGCAATTCTCGAAGTCGATGAGGCTCACGCAGACACCCTAAGTGCAGAAGTCGCCCCACGTTTGGTCACGTTGCTCAACGTTCTCGAGGATCAGCTCGACCGTTTCATCGACCCGGCTCTCGTTCGCGAGAAGCTCGCAAATGTTGCCGCCCGCGCAACTCAGAGCGTTTTGTTGAATGCCGATGATCAGAACATCTTGTTGATCGATGCAGAAATTCAGTCGCCTGAGAAGAGCTACTTCGGAATCGCTGAAGACGTGCTTCAAGGCGATGACCTCGGCGTTGCCCCGACTTATCTCAAGCCGATGGCTCGACCAAGGGTTTCTGCCGAAGTTGTTTCGCTTAACGATCGTCGCTGCATGGTCAAACTTGGCGACCGCGAGATGATCTTCGAATTGCCAAACCGCGGTGCTCACTATGCCTTGGATGCTGTTGCTGCAATTTCGACCGCGCGTGAATTGCTCGGCGACGAATTCAACCTCGAGCTCGCCGAGAAGGTCATGGCCGAGCTGCCTCCGGTTTTCGCACGAGGCGAGATCGTTGAGATTCAGGGCAAGCAGGTGGAGTTCGTCTTGGTGCAGAACCCGACCTCGTTCCAACTCAATCTCGACAACCTCGAATTGCCACTTGACCGCCTCATGATCGCCATTGGGCGAGACGTGCACGATCCATCCTGGATGTGGACAGTCGACCTTTCGAGACTCGAGCACGTAGACATCATCAGCGGCTACAACTACGCCGAGCTCGGCCTGCGTTTGGTTTACGACAACATTGAGGTCGATGACGTCGAGCCCGATCTGTTCGCAGCGATTGATAAGTTCTTGGCTTTGCCGGAGCCAAAGTCGGGAATTCGCACCGTGGTGTTCAGTGCCGATGCAATGCGTCGCCTTCGTCGCCACCTAGGTTTCACTAGCCCGAACGAGGTGGCTCGATGATTCGTCTCCTGCAGCTCTACCCGGATCACCTAGACCTGAATGGCGATGCCGGCAACTTGCTCATTCTGCAGCGCAGAGCGCAGTGGGGTGGACTTGCCGTCTCGCTCGAGAAGCTTGCGCTTGGCGCTAACTTGCCTTCGGTTCGCCCAGATGTTGTCTTGATTGGGCACGGCTCTGCTGCTGCCTGGCGTCAGGCCTATCCGGCGCTCAAAGCAGTGTCGGCGACTTTGGAGCAGTGGCTGCTGGAGGGCACGCAGTTGATCGCGATTAGCAGTGGTTTCGCCGCGCTGCACGGGCTCTTTGGTTCTCTGCCGGCCAAAATCGAGCGCTTGGATGAGCGATTCTCAAATTTCATCGTTGAAGATTTTGAGGGCCAAGTGCTCGCAGGCTACAAGAACAGCGATCTGGCTCTTGAGAACCTGCACATCCAAGGGAATCTGATCGGTTCTCTTCTTCATGGTCCGTTGCTCGCAAAAAACATCTGGCTAGCAGACAAGATTTTGGGCAGTGTGGTTGCTCAACGACCTGAGCTCAAAGAGTCTCGCGGCGAAATAAACGCCAAGCGTTTTAGTCAGGTTGCAACGCTGTCAAAGGCAGCGATTGAGCTCGCCACTGAAATCGCGGCGGGTTAGAAATTATTTAGAAGACTCGAGCTTCGACGTCTCGTCGTGCCAGGCGATTGCGATCGGCTCGATGGCAGCGCGCTTTTCGGCAGCGTGGTGTGCACAGAAGAGAAGCTCACCGGTCGACAATTCGACTCGCACATAAGCCTGAGCGCCACAGATGTCGCAGCGGTCAAGTGCGTTCAACTCACGTGGAGTTTCGGTTTCGTTCTCAAGTTCAGCAGTAGACATTAATTCCTCTCGGCCTCTATCTGAACACAGAACACCGACAATTTATTGCTGATTGCGGCCTATTTCGCTATCTGCGAATTCCGAATTGACCATTGACCCTAGCTGCTGTGTAAATCCAAGGCTTTGTGGGTGCCCGCGGGTAGTCTTTCGAGGTGTCTAAAAGCGAGTACTCAGCCCGTCATCTCTCTGTTCTAGAGGGGCTAGAGGCCGTTCGCAAACGCCCTGGAATGTACATCGGCTCGACCGATTCGCGCGGTTTGATGCACTGCGTCTGGGAGATCATCGACAACTCAGTTGACGAAGCCCTAGCCGGTCACGGAAGCCAGATCGACGTCACCCTGCACAAAGACGGCAGCGTCGAGGTTCGCGACAAGGCCCGAGGCATCCCAGTAGACATCGAGCCAAAGACCGGTCTGACCGGTGTCGAGGTAGTTTTCACCAAGCTGCACGCGGGTGGCAAGTTCGGCAGTGGCTCATACGCGGCATCAGGTGGTCTGCACGGTGTTGGTGCATCCGTAGTTAACGCCCTTAGCGAGCGACTCGACGTTGAAGTCGATCGCGACGGCAAGACCTATGCCATGTCGTTCCGCCGCGGCGAGCCGGGCAACTTCGATGACTCAAAGGGCATCAAGCCTGGCAACCCATTCAAGCCATTCGAAGATGCCAGCGAACTTCGAGTAATCGGCAAGGCACCAAAGGGCGTTACCGGCACTCGAGTTCGCTATTGGACAGACCCGCAAATTTTCGTCAAGGATGCCCAATTCAGCATCGATGAGCTGGCCGCTCGTGCTCGTCAGACCGCATTCCTGGTGCCAGGTCTAGGCATCACCGTCGACGATCAGCGCGATGGCAAATCAACCAAACAAGATTTCCGCTTCGCCGGCGGCATCGTCGAATTTGCTAACTATCTCGCAAGCGATAACCCAATCACCAGCACCTGGAGACTCAGCGGTTCTGGCGAATTCACCGAGACCATTCCGGTTCTCGATGAATCGGGCAACATGGTCAGCCGCGAAGTTTCGCGCAACTGTGAGGTAGACATCGCGGTTCGCTGGGGCAGTGGTTACGACACCGTCGTGAAGTCCTTCGTGAACATCATCTCGACTCCCAAAGGCGGAAGCCACATCGCCGGTTTCGAGCAGGCGCTGCTGAAGACCATCCGTGGTCACATCGAGGCGAATGCACGCAAGCTCAAGGCTGGCAACGACAAGGTTGAGAAAGAAGACATCCTTGCGGGTCTCACCACCGTTGTAACCGTGCGTCTTGCCGAGCCGCAATTCGAGGGTCAGACCAAAGAGGTTCTCGGCACCCCGGCCGTTCGCAACATCGTGGCAAACGTGGTTACCAAGACGTTGACCGATCGCATCAACAGCTCAAAGCGTGACGACAAGGCACAGACCGCGATTTTGTTCGACAAAATTGTCGCCGAGATGAAGTCGCGAATTTCGGCTCGCGCTCACAAAGAGACTCAGCGTCGCAAGAACGCGCTCGAGTCATCGTCGCTTCCGACCAAGTTGGTTGACTGTCGCACCACCGACACAGCCGATAGCGAGCTGTTTATCGTCGAGGGTGACTCCGCGCTCGGCACCGTGAAGCTTGCCCGCAACAGCGAGTTCCAGGCCGTGCTGCCAATTCGAGGCAAGATTTTGAACGTGCAGAAGGCCTCGGTTTCAGACATGCTTTCTAACGCCGAGTGTGCCTCGATTATTCAGGTGGTTGGTGCAGGCAGCGGTCGCAGCTTCGATCTCGACCTGGCTCGCTACGGAAAAATCATTTTGATGAGCGATGCCGATGTTGACGGTGCGCACATCCGCACGCTTCTGCTGACCCTGATCTACCGCTACATGCGCCCGCTAATCGAAGATGGTCGTGTGTTCGCTGCCGTACCGCCACTGCACCGAGTCGAGGTCATCAACCCTGGATCCAAGGCCAACGACGTGCTCTACACCTACTCGCAGCAAGAGCTCGAACAGCTTTTGGTGAAACTCGAGAAGGCCGGAAAGCGCTATAAAGACCCTATTCAGCGTTATAAGGGCTTGGGCGAGATGGATGCCGACCAGTTGGCAGAGACCACCATGGACCGCTCACACCGCACCCTGCGCCGCGTGCGCATGGAACAGGCCGAGCAGGCCGACAAGGTCTTCGAACTATTGATGGGCAATGAGGTCGCACCACGTCGCGACTTCATCATTGATTCGGCAGATAGCTTCGAGCGCGAGCGCATCGACGCATAGGCGCTCACTGATGGGTTTAGTCGTTTGCAAAAACATTTAGGTTTTTGAAAATACTTTTAGGTGTCTGAAACTACTTTCAGGCGTTTCCGATGGCGCCAATGGCGTTCTGCATCTTTGTGCCACTAGCGTCGCGCTTAGCAGGCTCAAGTTTCAGATCGAGTGGCTTGCCATCGGCAGCGGCCGCTAGGCAGTCAACTCCACCAACCCAGGCGAAGTAGAGCTGATCTTCATTGCGAATGAACTTGTGGGCTCGCACGCCTCCGGTGGCACGGCCCTTGGCGGGGAATTCGGCGAAGTCGGTTGCCTTGATGCTGCCTGGGTCGGTTCCTGCCAGTGCACCTGAGAAGTTCGCAGCGGTGACGACAACCGCCTCTCCGCTGATTGCTCCGAAGTAGATGGCCTGGTCATCCTTGCCTAGGTTTATGCCGGCGACACCGGCAGCTCCTCGGCCCTGTGGTCGCACGGCATCGGCCTTGAAGCGCAACAACTGAGCCTGGGTTGTGATGAAGACGAGCTCATCAGCGTCGCTTGCCTCGCATGCGCCAACCAGTTCGTCGCCCGGCTTTAGCGAGATGATTTCGAAGTCGTGCTTGTTAGCCCAGTCTGCTGAAAGTCGCTTTACCGTTCCCTGCTTGGTGCCGATTGCAAGTTGCGCCTTGTCGTCTAGAACGAAGGCGTGCAGTACGGTCTCTTTCTTTTCGAGACCTAGGAAGTCGCTCGCCTTTACACCGCTCGCGTAGTCGGTTGGGTCTGATGCTGCAGGAATGTCAGCCGCGTGGATGCGAATGATTCGACCGCGGTTAGTGACGAAGCCGATCTCGCTTCTGGTGGTTGCCGCGAACTTGCGAGCAAGCGCATCGTGACGCTTGCGCTTGGCACCGGTGATTGTTGAATCTTCTGCGGCATCGAAGCGCGTGATCAGACCTGAAGTGGTCAAACGGATGAAGGTTGGCGAGTCTGCGAGTTGTGCATCCATGCCGGCGATCTTTGCGACAGCCACCGGCTTCACTTCTTCGAAATCTGCGATCAGGGTGGTGCGGCGGGCATCGCCGTATTTCTCGGCAACTTCTGCGAGCTCGGTCGAAACTAGGTCGTCGAGTGCCTCTTTGCTGGCAAGGATGCGCTTTAGTTCCTTGATCTCGGCAAGAAGCTGAGTCTTCTCGGTTTCGAGTTCGATCTGAGAAAACTTGGTTAGGCGACGAAGGCGAAGTTCAAGGATGTACTCGGCCTGAATCTCGGTCAGGTCAAAAACCTGCATCAGGCGCTTGCGGGCCTGGTCTACCTCGTCGCTTGCGCGAATGACCTCGATGACCTCGTCGATGTTGAGGGTGGCAATCAACAGGCCCTCGACCAGATGGAGGCGAGCCTCGCGCTTGCCAAGACGGTTGACGGTGCGACGCTTGGTCACCTCGAGGCGGTGGTCGAGATAGACGCGGAGCATCTCTCTTAGACCCAGCGTCGCCGGGCGGCCCTCAACCAGTGCGACGTTGTTGATGCCGAAGCTGTCTTCCATTGGAGTGAAGCGATAGAGCAGGTCGAGAACGACCTGAGGGTCGAAGCCGGTCTTCAGTTCGATGACAAGCTTCATGCCGTTGGTGCGGTCGGTGAGGTCGGTCACGTCTGCAATGCCGAGCAGTTTCTTGGCGTTGACGCCATCCTTGATCTTCTCGATGACCTTTTCAGGTCCGATCAGGTATGGCAACTCTGTGACAACGATGCCTAGCTTTCGAGGGCTAACGCTCTCGACTGAAACACGGGCACGGGTCTTGAAGGTTCCGCGACCGGTTTCGTAGGCATCCTTGACGCCATCGAGGCCCATGATGATGCCGCCGGTTGGCAAGTCTGGGCCGGGAACGTGCTTCATCAGCTGCTTCAGGTTGGCATCTGGGTTGGCAAGCAAGAAGCGCGCGGCCGAGATGACTTCGCGAAGGTTGTGAGGCGGCATGTTGGTTGCCATGCCCACCGCAATGCCCGAAGCGCCATTGACGAGCAGGTTCGGGTATGCGGCCGGCAACACCTCAGGCTCGGTCAGTTGTGCGTCGTAGTTTGGCTTGAAGTTGACCACGTCTTCGTCGAGCGAGTCGTTCATGAGAAGGGCTGCGGCCGAGAGGCGTGCCTCGGTGTATCGGGCAGCGGCTGGGCCGTCGTCTAGCGAGCCGAAGTTTCCGTGACCGTCGACCAGGGGCTGGCGCAGGGTGAAAGGCTGAGCCATGCGAACTAGGGCGTCATAGATCGCCCCGTCGCCGTGCGGGTGCAACTTGCCCATGACCTCACCCGTGACGCGGGCCGACTTGACGTGACCGCGGTCGGGGCGAAGACCCATTTCGCCCATCATGTAAACAATGCGGCGCTGAACCGGCTTGAGGCCGTCACGGGCGTCTGGCAAAGCTCGGGCATAGATGACCGAATAGGAGTATTCGAGGAAGGAATCCTGCATCTCTTTAGAGAGATCGATATCGACGATTTTCTCGTTGCTAGATTCTGCTGTTGTCATCTTGTCTGTCATGTAAAACTTGGTCGGATGCCTACGATGCTACCCGCGAGTCCCGACAGCCTAGGGGACATCCGCCACGTGTTGCCGTCAGCATTCGCCTCGCTAAACGGCCTTGCGAACCCTTTGAACTTGCCGAAGACCGATCATGTCATCGTCGTCATGGTCGATGGCCTCGGCCGCAACAATCTAAGCGCTCGATCGAGCGTGGCGCCGAACCTTTCCACTCAACCTTTCACCACCGGGCTTACCGCCGCGTTCCCGTCGTCGACAGTTGCGAACATCACCAGCCTGGCAACCGGTGTGACTCCATCACAACACGGTCTCTTCGGCTACCGCATCTTCGATCGTGCAATTGGCGTTGAGAACAATCTGCTCACCGGAATGGACAAGTACTCCATCCTCGATTACCTGAAGCAAGAACCGCTATCGTCGACGCATCGTATGAACGCCATCACTTTGCCGGCTTACGCGGAAAGTGGCTTCACTCGAGCAACCATGCATGGTGCGACTCACCACTTTGGCGCGAGCATTGCCGATCGTTTCAAACTCGCAGCCGAGCTCGCACGCGAACCAGGTGTCGTGAGTTACCTCTATGTTCCAGAACTCGACCAGTGCGCGCACTCGATGGGTTGGCAAAGTCAAACTTGGGCTGAGCTTCTTGCAGACTTGGATGCTGCTATCGGCAGACTGCTTCGCAACATTGGCGAGCACGTCGGAGTGCTGGTTGTTGCCGACCACGGCATTGTCGATGTTGATGCGACGGACCACATCTATCTCGATGAAATCTTCAGCACGGATGAACTGCTCAGTCTCGGTGGCGACCCAAGATCCGCCTACCTCTACTTCGCTGGCGACTCGAGCGACGCAACCCGTCGCTTGACCGGCTGGCTGGGCGCTAGGGCAGAACTGCTTACGGCAGACGAAATGTTTGATGCTGCATTTTTTGGTGAAGAACTAAGAGATGAACCTGATTTGCTTCCAGACCTAGTGTTACTTGCCGCCGAAGGTCATGCGGTTTACCACCGCGGCCTTTCAAAGGCGGCGTCGTTGCGAATGGTCGGGCAACACGGCGGACTCAGCAACATGGAGTTGGAGATTCCGCTAGTTCGGCTCGGCGCCTACTCGTCGTCTTCCGACTTGGTGCCCTGAACAATCTCGTCAAAGCTTGGAATCGAAGGTCGGCCGTTGCGGCGCACCGGTGCTGGGCGAGGCGCAGGCTCTTCGGTTGAAGTTTCGGCGACAACGTCTTCGATCACGACTTCTTCAACGACAACGATCTCTTCGACAGGCAACTGACTGGCTTCGGCTTCGCTAATCACTTCAGGCGTAGATACCGCTTCGACGACATCAATCTCAATCGACTGAGTCGAAGGGTGCTCGCGACCCGCACGCTTCTTCTTTAGCGCATCCAAGAGATCTGAAGTTGTGGCCAGGTTTTCGCCTTCACCTTCGACAGCAGCAGGCGAGGTTAGGTTGCGTTCGCTTGCGCGACCAAGTGGAACAACGGTTTCAACCTGGATGGTGTCTTCAAGTTGTTCGGTGACGTAGCTTGGGGTTTCAACCGCAGCAAGCTTGGTTGGCGTCGGCGCAGTCAAAGTGTTTTGAGTTGAAAGCGCGATTGCGTTTTGGTTCTCTGGCGAAAGAATCAACTTGCGTGGGTCGAAGCTCCAGATCGCCTGGCCTTCTTCGCCACCGAGGGTGTAGTTGACGCTTACTCGCCAAGTTCCACTTTCGTCACGTGATGCGTTCCATGAGACCGCACGAGCGCCGCTTGCGTCTAGGCGAGTGGCGATGATGTCACCGAATTCTGTGTGGCTGACCTCGTTGTAGCGATCACCGGCAATAGAGATGCGAACGGCCTTTGCTGCGTGAACGATGTGACCAAGCTCATCAATAATCGGCTGCGCGAACTTTGCGACGTATTCGATCGGGTCGTTCCAGCGCTTGACGAGTTCTTCAACGGTTGCGCCCGCACGAATCTCTGCCTGGATCTCTCGAGGAGTTAGGGTCACAGACGACTTGTCGAAGTTGGTGTGGTTTCTAACCGCGGTCTTCAGGTGCTCATCAATAGCCAGTCTGTAGTGCTGGCCATCCTGGCTCTCGAGATTAAGAAAGTCTCCATCAGCGCCGCTAAGGCGTAGTTCGTGCATTGGGGCCTCCTGCCAGAAAGTTTGCCACCTCAGTCGAGCAACCCCTTGGATTTGCGACCGGCACCTTGAAGTCACAAATCGAGACTCTCAGCGTGGCGAGTTTGATTTTTCGAACTTTAGGTAGCAAACTAGGCGCGCTTGAGCACGGAAAGGTTCAAATGGCCGCGGACTACGATGCACCCAAGAAGACTGACGATGATCACGAATCTCTGGATGCCATCAAGCAGAGCACTAAGCCGACTTCACCGTCGATCATCGACGTTGAGGAAGACGGCATTGCCGAGGACCACGAGCGCGACCAGCTAATCGACGAGGCCCTTGAGGTCATGGTCATTCCGCCGCAGACCGACGAGTTCACCTGCAGCGAGTGCTTCATCGTTAAGCACAAGTCGATGAAATCAAACAAAAAGGGCAAGTATGGCCCTATCTGCGTCGACTGCGCATAACTAGCTGCATCTAAACCGAAAGGCTATTTAGCCTTCTTCGTAGGCTTCGCATCTTCTAGCGCAGCAATCAACTCTGAAGCTTTGCGGCATGAAACCAGTGCATAGGGCGTCGGGTCGCTCGGATCGGTGATCTGAATGCGCACCAGGTCTGGCAATCCTGATTTCAATTGAAAGAATGCCCGTGGATCGGCAAGAGCCCCGCGTGCGAAGAACTGTTCCTCTTTTGGAATCGACTCAACCTTGCCAATGAACTCGAGCGGCAGCGTCGCCTTGCCCAACTGCAACGACGTCTCGGTCACGATTATTCGGCGTGCCACAGCAAATCTCAACGCAACGGTCGCCGCAGTTAGCAAAAGCCCAACAATCAATCCGAGGTCTGGGTTGAACGGCGCCAGAGTCATCCAAATGGCCGGAGCAATCAGCAAGTGTGGAAGAAACGAAGAGAAGTTCGGTAGCTGCCATTCGGAAAAGCGCGGGGTGGGGCTCATGCTTTTTAGACTACGCTCTATCGGGATGAAAGAAGTTCCAGTTCTAATAGTCACCACCTCCGATGTGCCTGAATACGCGCATCCGGGCGATGCTGGTGCAGATCTTCGCGCCGCCGAAGCACTAATGATTCCAGCCGGCGAGCGCCGCACGGTAGCAACCGGCATTGCCATTGCTCTTCCGGACGGTTACGTCGGCCTCGTGCATCCTCGTTCTGGGCTTTCTGCCAAGTATGGAATCACCGTGCTCAACGCGCCTGGCACCGTAGACGCCGCCTACCGCGGCGAGATCAAGGTCACACTGCTCAACACTGATAAGCACAACGACTTCGAAATCAAGATCGGCGATCGCATTGCCCAGTTGGTAATACAGCATGTCGAGGCAGCAAAGTGGATTCGCGTCGAGAAACTTCCAGACAGCCACCGTGGTGAAGGTGGTTTTGGCTCAACCGGAGTCAACTAATGCAATTCTCAGCAATTGGTCCGTTTGACTCGGATGAGCTGCAAGAGGTTCGCCCATACGTCGATTTCGGCGCACTTCGCATCGAACCTCGTGCCGACGTCACCATCTCTGTTGATATCGAGCCTTCAACCGGCCGCGTGCTTTATGTCACCCTCGATTGCAACGGCTCAAAGATCAAGCTCTCGGCAGTTGCCGCACCAAAGAACGATGGCATCTGGACAGAAGTGCGCGCGGCGATTGCAACGCGCATCCTTGAAGAGGGTGGCAGCTCAGAAGAATCAGTTGGCCCACTAGGTGTTCACCTTGATGCGCGATTGCCACTCGTTGATGAGCAGGGCAGACCTTCTGGCTATCGACTGGCGCGGTATGTGGGCTTCGATGGCCCTCGTTGGTTGCTTCGCGGTGAAATTTCTGGTGCAGCACTTGGCGACATTCGTGCCGAAGCAGAGATCGTTGAACTCTTTCGTTCGGTAATCGTTGCTCGTGGCGACGAGCCGCTGCCGCCAAACGAAACTCTCACCCTGCGCGTTCCTCCGGGCTCTGTTGTTCCACCGGAATTGAACCAGCCTTGAGCGAGCAGCGAAAAGCCGTAGCCGAGAAGCTGGGCATTCGTGAGATCGACGGCGTTCACCAGCTAGACAGCAAGTCGCTGCTACCGGGCATGGGCGGATTGCAGGGAATTCTCGAGTCGATTGTTCCAGGCACGCTTTTCGTTCTGGTGTTCGCAATCTTGAAGAGCCAGGTTGCTGCCGTCATCACTGGCGTGGCTGCTTCGACCGTGTTTATTTTGACCCGCGCGGTTCGCAAACAAGCACTGCTAAATGCCCTGGTCGGCCTGGTCGGCATCGGCATTGCAGCGTTTTTGGCGCTGCGCAACGGTGGCTCTGGCCGCGACTATTTCATCACCGGCTTCATCACCAACATCTCCTATGGAGCCGTCTTGGCGCTGTCGGTGCTGGTTCGTTACCCGATCTTTGGCCTGATTGTGGGCTTTGCCATCGGCGAGAAGCTCGAGTGGCGCAAGAACAAGTACGAGATGCGAGTGTTTACGGCCGCAACCCTGATCGCGACCAGCGTTTTCGCCATCCGCCTGCTTGTCGAATTGCCACTCTATTTCTCAAATCAGCTCGAAGCCCTGGCCATCGCCAAGCTGGTATTGGGCCTGCCGCTTTATGCCACGGCGCTCTGGCTCGCCTGGTTGCTCATCCGTGGAGTTTTGAAGCGCAGAGCGGCCGCCAAGGCTGCCGACGAGCCCGCCAAGAACGCCTAGAACTAGCGTTTTTTGGGCGATTACTCAGGCTTTGGTCTGGTAATTTTGGGCGTAGGCAATAGCAATCAATAAGGACCATGCATGTCAAAGGTAAACAGCTTCAACGCCGCTTCGACCCTCTCGGTGGGTGACAAGTCCTACAAGATCTTCAGACTCGACTCGGTCGACGCGAAGACTCTGCCTTACAGCCTCAAGATTCTGCTCGAGAACCTGCTTCGCACCGAAGACGGCGCGAACATCACCAAGAGCCACATCGACGCTCTGGTCAACTGGAACCCAACGGTTGAGCCAGACACCGAGATTCAATTCACCCCTGCGCGCGTAATCATGCAGGACTTCACCGGTGTTCCATGTGTCGTTGACCTTGCCACCATGCGTGAAGCTGTTGCCGAACTAGGCGGCGACCCTAAGCGCATCAACCCGCTGGCTCCTGCAGAACTCGTAATCGACC
Source organism: uncultured Micrococcales bacterium (assembly GCA_903893675.1). Classification (GTDB taxonomy): domain Bacteria; phylum Actinomycetota; class Actinomycetes; order Actinomycetales; family Microbacteriaceae; genus Rhodoluna. The sequence goes on along the minus strand of CAITNA010000159.1, from coordinate 10,944 downwards.
ACTCTGTGGTAATCGATGTTGCAGGCACGCCTGACGCATTCGAAAAGAACGTTGAATTCGAATACCAGCGCAACGGCGAGCGCTACCAGTTCCTTCGCTGGGGCCAGACCGCATTTGACGACTTCAAGGTGGTTCCACCAGGCACCGGCATCGTGCACCAGGTAAACATCGAATACCTTGCACGCACCGTGATGACTCGCGAAGTAAACGGCGAGTTGCAGGCATACCCAGACAGCTGCGTTGGCACCGACTCGCACACCACCATGGTCAACGGCCTCGGTGTTCTTGGTTGGGGCGTCGGTGGCATTGAAGCCGAGGCGGCAATGCTCGGCCAGCCAGTGTCAATGTTGATTCCTAAGGTGGTCGGCTTCAAGCTGACTGGCCAGATTCCGACCGGTGCAACCGCAACCGACGTTGTGCTCACCATCACCGAGCAGCTTCGCAAGCACGGCGTTGTTGGCAAGTTTGTTGAGTTCTACGGCGAGGGTGTTACCTCGGTTCCACTTGCAAACCGCGCGACCATCGGAAACATGTCGCCTGAGTTCGGTTCAACCGTCGCGATCTTCCCAATCGATGAAGTCACTCTCGACTACCTGCGCATCACTGGCCGCAGCCAGGAGCAGATCGACCTCGTCGAGGCATACAGCAAGGCCCAGGGCCTCTGGCACGACCCAAGCATCGAGCCTCGCTTCAGCGAATACCTAGAGCTCGACCTATCGACCGTTGTGCCGTCAATTGCCGGCCCGAAGCGCCCTCAAGACCGCATCGTTCTTTCAAAGGCAAAGCAGGCGTTCGAGGATGTGCTTCCTACCTATTCGGCAGAGCGCAACAAGCCAGCCAAGGTAGCGGGCGAGAGCTACACGATTGACAACGGCTATGTCAGCATCGCGTCGATCACCTCCTGCACCAACACTTCGAACCCATCGGTAATGCTCGCTGCGGGCATCCTGGCAAAGAAGGCTGTTGAAAAGGGCCTGAAGGCAAAGCCCTGGGTCAAGACCTCACTCGCACCTGGCTCAAAGGTTGTCACTGAGTACTACGAGAAGGCGGGTCTTACCTCCTCGCTCGACGCGCTCGGCTTCAACCTGGTTGGCTACGGCTGCACCACCTGCATCGGAAACTCAGGCCCGCTCGACGAGAACATCTCGGCCGCGATCAACGAGCACGATCTCGCAGTCACCGCAGTGCTGTCGGGCAACCGCAACTTCGAGGGCCGCATCAACCCTGACGTGAAGATGAACTACCTGGCATCGCCACCGCTTGTGATTGCATATTCGCTCGCGGGCACCATGGACTTCGACTTCGAAAACGAAGCACTCGGTCAAGACCAGAGCGGCAACGATGTGTTCCTTGCTGACATCTGGCCAACTCCAGACGAGGTTCAGCGCACCATCGACTCTTCGATCAACTCAGAGATGTTTAAGACTCAGTACGCAGGAGTCTTTGAGGGTGACGCTCGCTGGAAGGCAATTCCAACCCCTAAGGGTGCAGTCTTCGAGTGGGATGAGAAGTCAACCTACGTTCGCAAGGCTCCATACTTCGAGGGCATGGCGAAGACTCCATCGCCAGTGAAGGACATTCACGCAGCACGCGTTCTCGCGAAACTTGGCGACTCGGTTACCACCGACCACATCAGCCCAGCTGGTTCAATCAAGGCTGACTCGCCAGCAGGCAAGTACTTGAGCGAACGCGGCATCTCACGCGTTGATTTCAACTCGTATGGCTCGCGCCGCGGAAACCACGAGGTAATGATTCGTGGAACCTTCGCAAACATCCGTTTGAAGAACCAGTTGCTCGATGGCGTTGAGGGTGGTTACACCCGCGACTTCACCAAGGCTGACGCGCCACAGGCATTCATCTTCGATGCATCGACCAACTACCAGGCGGAATCGACTCCTTTGGTGATTCTCGGTGGCAAGGAATATGGCTCTGGCTCATCACGTGACTGGGCAGCAAAGGGCACCAGCCTGCTCGGTGTTCGCGCTGTGATCACCGAGTCATTCGAGCGAATTCACCGCAGCAACCTGATCGGTATGGGTGTTCTGCCGTTGCAGTTCCCAACGGGTCACACCGCTGACTCGCTTGGCTTGGATGGCACCGAAGTATTCGACATCACCGGAATCGAACAGTTGAACCAGGGCAGCACGCCAAAGACCGTTCGCGTCGTCGCAAAGCCATCAAGTCACTCAGCCGCGGGCAAGCCTGTGGTCGAGTTTGACGCCGTCGTTCGCATCGATACCCCTGGAGAAGCTGATTACTACCGCAACGGCGGAATCCTGCAGTACGTCTTGAGAAGTTTGGTTGCTTAGTCGCACAAAATGACCATTCTCGATGGAGTAAACGGACCTGACGACCTCAAGGGTCTCAGTCAGGCCGACCTGATCGAGTTGGCTGCCGACATCCGTGCCTATCTGATCTCATCGGTTTCAAAGACCGGTGGTCACCTCGGGCCAAACCTAGGTGTAGTCGAAACCACGATTGCGATGCATCGAGTGTTCGAGTCGCCGAAAGATAGCTTCATTTTCGACACCGGTCACCAGAGTTATGTGCACAAGTTGCTCACTGGTCGCAAGGACTTTTCGAATCTGCGACAAAGAGACGGCATCGCTGGTTACCCGCAGCGCTCCGAGAGCGTTCACGACATCGTTGAGTCGTCACACGCATCCTCGTCGCTTTCATGGGCAGACGGAATCGCCAAGGCCTATCGAATCACTGGCCAGGATGAACGCTTCGTTGTCGCTGTAATTGGCGACGGCGCTCTCACCGGCGGCATGGCTTGGGAGGCGCTCAATAACATCTCGCACGATAACAATCGTCGCTTGGTGATCATCGTGAACGACAACGGCCGCAGCTATGCACCTACCATCGGTGGCCTTGCTCGCACCCTAAACGGCATTCGCACTCAGCAGTCTTACCGCAAGCTCTATCGACTGAGCCGCGACGTCTTCGCCAAGTTCGGCCCGCTCGGTCGCATGGCCTGGAACGTGGCTCGCGGCGCAGGCAAGGGGCTGTTCAACGCGACTACCCCGAAGTCGATGTTCCCGAATCTCGACCTGAAATACATTGGCCCGATTGATGGTCACAACCTCGAGCAGGTTGAAACGGCTCTTCAGCAGGCCAAGAACTACGCCTATCCAGTGATCGTTCACGTCATCACCCAGAAGGGCAAGGGCTACGACCCAGCCGTTCTAAACGAGGCTGACCAGTTTCACGCGGTTGGTCAGATTAACCCAGAGACCGGTGAATCGCTCGAGGAATCGACCAACTCGTGGACAAAGGTCTTTGGCGATGAGCTCCTCAAGCAGGGCGAGGCGAATGGCCGAGTAGTTGCCATTACCGGCGCCATGCTCAACCCGGTTGGCTTTGCGCAATTTGCAAAGCGGTTCCCTGACCGCACCTTCGATGTCGGCATCGCCGAGCAGCACGCAGTCACTTCGGCGGCAGGCATGGCCTTTGGTGGCCTGCACCCAGTTGTTGCTGTGTATGCCACCTTCATGAACCGCGCCCTTGATCAGGTGCTCATGGATGTCGCTCTGCACAAAGAGGGCGTTACCTTCGTGCTCGATCGTGCGGGTGTCACCGGCCCCGATGGCGCAAGCCACCACGGTCAGTGGGACCTTGCGCTGTTCCAGGTCGTGCCAAACATCCGCATGGCTTCACCTCGTGATGAGTCGCGCCTGCGCGAGCTTCTCGGTGAGGCAATTGCCGTTGATGACGCTCCGACCATGATTCGCTTCGGCAAGGGGTCGGTTGGTTCCGACATCCCGGCTATTCGACGCACCAGCGACGGTGTTGATGTCTTGCTTGAGTCTGCTGCCAAAGATGTTCTGCTGATCCCGGTCGGTTCGATGGCAACGACCGCTCTCGAGGTTGCTGGTTTGCTCGCAGCGCAGGGCATTGGCGCGACAGTCATCGACCCACGCTGGATGGTTCCGGTTGCCCCTAGCGTCGTTGAACTTTCAGCTAACCACCGTCTGGTGGTTTCAATCGAGGATGGCGTGAAGGTCGGCGGCATCGGAACTCGAATTCGCCAGACTTTGCGTGCAGCGCAGATTGACACGCCACTTAACGAACTCGGTCTGCCAGATGAATTCCTAGAGCACGCCAGCCGCTCGGAGATTCTGCGTCGCGTTGGGCTTGATGCCAAGACAATTGCGCAAGACATCGTTGCGCAGGTGCTCGGGGCTAAGGTTCCGTATGCTCGGGCGCTTGACGAGTCAGTTCCTCGTCAGCCCTCTGAATCGCAGCAATAAGAATCGGTGCGGCGAAAGCTGCCTGCCAATTGCGAACTCCCAACCCAATCAGTTCTTGGATGAGCACATCGTGATCAACATCATCGCGCTCGATCCAGCAGACCTGACGCACTGGCTCAGGTGAAATCAGATTTTCTACAGGCAACTTCAGTTGCTCGGCAAGTTCAGTGAGGCCGGTGCGGGCAAGCGACAAGCGGGCAGCCGCCTTCGGAAACTTGTTTGGCCAGTTGCGGTGGTTCGGAATGCCGGTGGCCGGCACTCGAAGCGGTGGCAGGTCATTGGTCTCGAGTCCGCGCGAAACTGCCTCCCACCAGGTGTCTAGGTAGTTGCGCGATGCGCGGCCATGGAAAGACTTATCTGCTGCCAAAATCGGGCGAGAACGCGGCAGCGTCTTTGCCACGTGGCTTATCGATACATCCGGAATCAAACGGCCAGGCGATACGTCGAGTTTGCGACCGAGGTCTTCACGTGCCTGCCAAAGCTCTCTGGCAACGGCTAACCCGCGCTGGTCTTTCACATCGTGCAGGCCAGTGGTGCTGCGCCAGCGATCTGGCTTAGGGCCTTTTGGAGTGAAGCCCAGAAGAGCCTCGAATTCCTCGGCAGCCCAGGCGGCTTTGTCGCCAGCTTCGAGATCGGTGCGAACTCCATCCATGACCTCGTGCATCACATCTACATCGAGTGCGGCGTAGTCGAGCCAAGCTGCATCTAGCGGGCGCTTAGACCAGTCGACAGCGGAGTGTTCCTTTGCGAGTTGCAGGTGAAGATAGTGCTCGACAACGGCGCCAAGACCCACGCGCTCGAGGCCGTTCAATCGCGAGCCAAGCTCTGTGTCAAATAACGAGGTTGGCTTTAAGCCCAACTCGGCAAGGCAGCCTAGGTCTTGAGTTGCCGCGTGCAGGATCCAAGTGTCTTTGGCCAGCAATTCGGCAAGCGCAGAGAAAGCGGCGATGTCTCCATCCGCGGAGATGGCTACTGGGTCAATCAGATAGAGCTTCGAGTTTCGTCTGCTGATCTGAATCAAATAGGCGCGCTGCGAATACTTAAACCCGGATGCACGTTCAGCATCGAGCGCGAACGCGCCGTCTTGAGTAGCGAGTTCTGCAACACAGTTCGCGAGAGCATCTGAGTTGTCGACAAAGACGACTTCACGGCGCGGCTTTAGAAGCGGGGTGTTTTCGAGTTCTGCCATGAACTATGCGAAACGGTCTAGCTTTTCGATGCCAGGAGCAATCGAGAGCGCTGACATTGCACAGATCAGGTTCTGCCAGGCCTCGAAGTGCTGACCCATCTCGGTGCCGTGCGGCGACCAGCTGGCACGCAGTTCGATTTCTGCGTGCTGGTTTTCGCTTGCGAGATCGCCGTGGCCGTTTGAAATGATGCGAGTGGTAGTTCCCGCCAGGGCGCTGAACTCAGCGCCTGCAAACTTGAGTGAATCGAGCATCCAAGCCCAGGTGAGTTCAGAGCTGTCTTCCTGGGTGCCGATGTCGCTTTCGAGAGGTGCGCGCGCGTAGACCACGATGCGGAATCGAGTGGTCCAATTTTCCTGCGGTTCAGGTGACCAGAAAAGAACAAATCGACCGGTGCCGGCAGGTGAGTGCTCGTGGTCTTTGTCGGTGCGCACTGAGGCCGCGAATGCGACCGAACTCTCGGCGATTTCCTTAGGTGCAGGAATCTGCTGGATGTCGAGCTCGCTGCGCTGGAAGGCAACCCGCAGGGTGTGCTCTGCGGCCTGGAATTCAGGGCTCAACTTGTTGTCGGTCACCCGTTCAGGATATTGGCGCGGTTAGCGCTTCACAGGCTGCCACGCCGCGAGACAAGAGCGTATGAGTTGACCTGGCCGCTGATCCAGGTGATCTGCCACTGGCTCGGTTCAGCGCCCATTTTGCGCAGCAAGGCGTTCAGCGCCTCAGTGCGATCGTCGCTGTCGTGGCTCGCTACGGTGATTGCCAGAGACGATATCCAAGGCAGCAAAAGTGCAGACAGCGTCGGGCCTGTCTCAAGAAGAACATTGCTGCCAGCCAGGCTGGCCACGGCCGAGTCCAAGTCGCTGCTGTCGACCAGCGTGAGCGCAAGCCCGCCTTCAACTTGGATGGGCTTCCAGCTAATGGTGCCTGGATGCCTCGACCAAACCTGAAGCGGTGCAAGCTTCGATTGCCGGTAGTTCTCACGCTCAGCGGTGCTTGCGTCAGTGACGATGAGATCAGCCAGTGCTCGAAGGGCCATGAGTTCGTGGCGGTCTTCGGGATTGCTCAGTGAGTGGCTGGTGCCATCCGGGCCGAGTGTTTGGCCAGCAGGGCCTACGACCATTGCCAGGCGAAGGCCAGTCCAGGCACCATAGCGACCTTGAGTCATCGAGATTTCTCGGCGACCTGTCGCTTGATTCGAGCAAGCATGCCTCGAATGCCGCGCATGCGAAGCGGGCTAACCAAACGGGTCAGCCCCAGCCGTTCAGGAAAGTCGTCGTCGAAACCGAGAACCGTCTCTACCGACTGGGCGTCGAGTGCTTTGTGCAGAATGCTTGCGAACGCTCGCGTGGTCGGGGCCTCTTTCGGCGCAGTTAGAAACAGGTGAACCTTGTCGTCTGCCACTTCAACGAATAGAAAAACAGGTGACTGGCACTCTTCGACTCGCTCAAGCAGATCTGGGTGTTCTGCATAGCGCGCCGGAAGTGCCGGAAGGGCATCGGCGTATTCGATCAGAACTTCGAGACGGTCAGTCTCAGATACCAGTGCGAGCTCTTCGATGGTCTCTTGTGCGTTTGCGGTGATTGGCATTTAGTGGGCTGCGTAGCTTCCGCGCTCTGGGCCTGTGGCAATCGGCACGCGAACTAGCGAGCCCCACTCGGTCCACGAGCCGTCGTAGTTGCGAACGTTGCTGAAGCCAAGCAGATAAGTGAGCACGAACCAGGTATGGCTGCTTCGCTCGCCGATTCGGCAGTAGGCGATGGTGTCTGCGTTCGGGTCTAGCTTCTCGGTTTCCAGGTAGAGCGCGTTCAATTCTGCGCGCGACTTGAAGCGACCGTTCTCCTGAGCGGCCTTCGACCAAGGAATCGATGCTGCACCCGGAATGTGCCCGCCACGAAGCGCGCCTTCTTCTGGATAATTCGGCATGTGGGTTCGTTCGCCGGTGTATTCCTGTGGAGAGCGCACGTCGACCAGTGGGCCACCGAGGTGGGCCAGAACGTCATCGCGGAATGCGCGCAACTTCTGGTCGTCGCGTTGAATAACCGGGTAGTCGGTTGGCTGAACCACTGGAACCTCGGTGGTCACCGGGCGACCCTCGGCAATCCAAACTTCACGGCCACCATCAAGGATGCGCACATCCTGGTGACCAAACAGTTTGAACACCCATAGGGCATAGGTTGCCCACCAGTTCTTGTTGTCGCCATAGATCACGACGGTGTCGTCGCGCTTGATGCCTCGGCTTGAAAGCAGCTTGGCAAATTCCTTGCCCTGCAGGTAATCGCGCAGAACTGGATCGTTCAGGTCGGTGTGCCAGTCGATCTTGACAGCGCCTGGGATGTGGCCCGTTGCATAGAGCAGAACGTCTTCGTCAGATTCGACCAAGACCAGGCCAGGCTTGCCGAGGTTTTGGGCTAGCCACTCGGTGCTGACCAACACCTCAGGATGCGCGTATGCGGCGAATTCGGGGTTTGGATCTAGTTCAAATGGCATCTGAGTGACTCTGCTTTCCTGACTTACCCACCTAGGCTAATTGACGGCCCGAAATCGTGCCAACGGTGAGGAAAGAATTGGCAAAACAAGCGTTTGAATCTGTGTGCGCCCGAGTCCCTCAACCGACCACGGCCGCCCTGCTTGGCGACCTTGTGCCACCGCGAGAATTCTCCAAGGCCAGCTTCAAGAACTATGTTCCTCACGCGGAATACCCATCCCAGGCCCAGGTTTCGAAGCAGGCCCAAGATTTCGCCCTCGGCAAGCGTGAGCGCAAAGGCCTGTTCGGCAAATCAGAACTTTCTGCGGGCATTTACCTCGACGGCGGTTTCGGTGTCGGCAAGACGCACCTGCTCGCATCGACCTATCACGCTTTCTCGGGTCGCAAGGCGTTCGGCGCATTCATCTCATACACGTCGCTGATTGGTGCCCTTGGTTTCGCAGAGGCCGTGAAGGCGCTTTCCAAGTATGAACTTCTCTGCATCGATGAATTCGAACTCGACGACCCGGGCGACACCATGATGATGTCGCGCTTGCTCAACGAGCTCAGTGGAAACACGCGCTTTGCTGCGACCTCAAACACTCCACCTAACGCACTTGGCGAGGGCCGCTTCGCCGCCGCCGATTTCGCGCGCGAAATCATCGGCATCAGTGAGCGTTTTCAGATGCTGCGCATCGAGGGTGAAGACCACCGTCATCGACCAACCGAAGTCGAGGCCGGCAACTACGACCAGAAGCAGATCGAATCGTGGTTGGGCGGGGCCAAGCACTCTGCCCTCGACAACTTCGACGCGCTGCTGAAGCACCTATCGAAGGTTCACCCTTCGAACTACGGCGTGCTGGTCAAAGGGCTCGACCGAGTCGGCTTGATCGGCACGAAGGTCATCCAGGATCAATCAGATGCGTTGCGCTTTGTGGCGTTTGTTGACCGCGCCTACGAGGAGCAGGTCGCGATTCGCGGGGCAGGGCTCGACACCACCAAACTGTTCCGAGCCGAGCACATCGAAGGCGGCTTCCGCAAGAAATACCTGCGTGCCGTTAGTCGTCTTGGCGCTCTGGCAGCGCTGTAACTTTTACATCTTCGTAACAAGTCACGCCATAGCGTGAAACTTCGCTTCTGCAGACTTTCACCAGATCGTAGGGATCTGTAACGAAAGAGGTATGAAATGGATCAGGGCAACACCGCATTCGTGTTGATCTCGGCGGCCCTAGTGCTGCTGATGACCCCCGGCTTGGCGTTCTTCTATGGCGGTATGGTCAAGGCCAAGAGCGTTGTGAGCATGATGATGCTCAGCTTCGGCTCGCTGGGCCTAATCGCCGTTCTGTGGGTCGTATACGGCTATGCAATCGCATTCTCAAACGGAGGCACTTCGACCTTCCATGGCATCGATGGCTGGTTCGGAATCGATACCAACTTCATCGGGCTGCAGCAGCAGGTAACTGACGCCTTGAACCCTGTCGCTGGTGCAACTTATCCGTCGCTCGCGTTCGTTTCGTTCCAGGCAACCTTTGCCATCATCACCGTTGCTCTGATCTCGGGCGCTATTGCCGACCGTGCAAAGTTCGGTGCTTGGATGGTCTTCGCCGGTGTCTGGGCAACCCTGGTCTACTTCCCGGTTGCTAACTGGGTATTCAACTTCACCGTGGCAAACGGCAAAATCGTCGACGGCGGATGGATCGTCAAAGACCTCGGCGTAATCGACTTCGCCGGTGGAACCGCTGTGCACATTAACGCTGGTGCTGCCGGTCTTGCGCTGGCGCTCATCCTAGGAAAGCGCTTCGGTTTCTCGAAGGGCATCAACCAGCCACACAACGTTCCACTAACTCTTCTCGGTGCAGCGCTGCTCTGGTTCGGCTGGTTCGGGTTCAACTCGGGCAGTGAGCTTGCAGCTGACGGCATTGCATCGGTTGCATTCATCAACACCATCGGCGCACCTGCTGCAGCAATGCTCGGCTGGATTATCGTCGAGAGAATCAAGCACGGCAAGGCGACCTCGATTGGCGCGGCCTCGGGTGCAGTAGCTGGTTTGGTTGCGATTACTCCAGCCTGTGCTCAGCTCGATCCAATGTGGGGGCTACTGCTCGGCCTGGTCGCCGGTGCTCTCTGTGCACTCGCAATCGACCTCAAGTTCGCGCTCGGTTTCGACGACTCGCTAGACGTAGTCGGCATCCACCTCGTTGGTGGAATCGTTGGAACCCTGTGGATCGGAATCTTCGGTCGCGGAGTTGGCGCAGCGTTCGGCTTCGGCTTCCACCAGTTCTTCGCCCAGGCAATGGGTGCCGGTGCGGTTCTTATCTACAGCTTCGTGATGGCATTCATCATCGGCTGGGTCATCGAGAAGACCATTGGTTTCCGAGTCAAGGCAGAAGATGAGATCGCAGGCATCGACACCGTGGTTCACGGTGAAGAGGCTTACGCCTTCGGTTCAGACCGCGGATAGAGATTCTCATCAGGGCGGGAGTGGCGAATGCTGCTCCCGCTTTGCCTTAAGGAGTCCCAGTTCTCTTAGGACTATGGTCGAGTTGCCTGCTTAGTGAAGTTTCTGCGACGACAGCACAGCTAGAATTGTGATCACGCCAAGCGTGATAACCACCTGGCTGATCACAGTGATGCGCTTCTTGATGCTGTATTCGGCCCAGCGCTCTTTGATGTTCGAGAACACGTAAGCGCCGCCGAAATAGAAGGTGCCGAAGAGCATGGCCACGGCAAGAACCACGAAACAGGCCGCCAAAATCACATCTGGCCAGCTGGAATTGTTCACCATGAGCATTGCTCAAGGCTATGCCACGGGTGTGGTGAGGTTGCCAAATCGGCGAAGTCTGGGTTAGGATTTTCGAGGTTTCGTAAGGAACCATGCGGATGTGGCTCAGTTGGTAGAGCACAACCTTGCCAAGGTTGGGGTCGCGAGTTCGAATCTCGTCATCCGCTCGCATCAGGCGCAAGCCTTCTAGCACGGTGGAGTGGCCGAGAGGCGAGGCAGCGGCCTGCAAAGCCGTCTACACGGGTTCAAATCCCGTCT